>DATEGN010000322.1:0-10175 GCA_035280125.1 Gemmatimonadaceae bacterium
CACCTGATTACCCACACGTCAGGACTGCCGGCGTTCAAGGCGTACGATCAACAAACGCACGATCCCGACAGCTTGGCGAAGCTGATGTTCTCGACGCCTCTCGATACGCTGCCGGGCGTCCGCATGATCTACAGTGACATCGGTGCGTACATGCTCGGCCGGTTGGTCGAGCGTCTCTCGGGCGAGACACTCGATCAATATGTGCTAAACCATGTGTTCCGGCCGCTCGCCATGAACGAGACGATGTATCGGCCACCCGCGTCGCTGAAACCACGGATTGCACCGACCGAGATCGACTCGGTTCGCGGCGGAAAGGTATGGGGCGTAGTGCACGACGAACGCGCGTATTACCTCGGTGGTGTGTCCGCGCATGCCGGCATTTTCAGCTCGGCGCACGACCTTGCGCGATTTGCCCGGATGTATCTGAATAACGGTACTCTCGACGGCGTTCGTATCATCAAACCGGAGACAATCGAGCTGTTCACGACTCGGCAGGTGGAGGACCGTGCACTCGGCTGGCAGAAGCCTGACGGCAAGAATTCGGCGGGCCACCTAGTGTCTGAGCGCGCATTCGGCCACACCGGTTTCACCGGGACGTCGATCTGGATTGACCCGTCGCGCGATGTATTCGTCATTCTACTCAGCAACCGCGTCAACCCAACGCGTGCGAACAACAAGATCGGTCGCGTTCGCGTGGCGTTGGCGGACGCTGTGATGTCGACGATGGCTCGCTCACCCCTTCCCGCGCAGAGCTCCCACCCATGAATCTGACAGCGATCGACTGGGCAATCGTCGCCGCGTACTTCGTTCTCTCTGCGGCCATCGGCTTCGCATTCACTCGACGCGGCGGCGAAAGCTTGAGCGAGTACTTCATCTCAGGCCGCGCCGTGCCGTGGTGGCTAGCCGGCGCATCGATGGTTGCCACTACTTTCGCCGCTGACACACCACTCGTCGTCACCGGCCTCGTGTTCTCGCACGGCGTCGCCGGAAACTGGCTGTGGTGGTGTTTTCTGATGAGTGGCATGCTCACGGTGTTCTTCTTCGCGCGGCTCTGGCGAAGGGCACATGTCATGACCGACATCGAGTTCGCGGAGATCCGCTATAGCGGTCCACCGGCAACGTTTCTGCGAGGCTTCCGCGCCATTTACCTCGGTATCTTCGTCAACCTCATCATCCTTGGATGGGTGACGAAGGCGATGGTGAAGATTCTTGGTATATCGTTAGGCGTGAACCCGTACGTCGCGGTCGGAATCTGCTTCATCATCACCGTCGCGTACTCGGTCGCGGCGGGAATGTGGGCGGTGCTCTGGACCGATCTCGTGCAGTTCGTGATCAAGATGACGGCGGTCATCGTTCTGGCGGTGTTCGCTGTGCAAAAGGTGGGTGGAATGACCGCCTTGAAGTCTGGTCTCACGGCGCACTTCGGAAGCGAGACCGCGGCCCTTTCTGTGCTTCCAGTCTCGGTCCAGAACGGCGGGATACACGCGTACGTCTGGATGCCGGCGATCACGATCGCGGTCTTTCTCTTCGTGCAGTGGTGGGCCGCATGGTACCCCGGTGCCGAGCCAGGCGGTGGAGGTTACGTCGCGCAACGCATCTTCTCGGCGAAGACGGAGCGCGATGGAGTACTGGCAACGCTCTTCTTCCAGGTGGCGCACTACGCGGTTCGCCCCTGGCCATGGATCATTACCGGCCTCGCGACCGTACTTCTGTACCCTAACGGCGTGATGGTGAACGGAGTCCCGGACCATGAAGCCGCGTATGTCCAGGCGTTCGTGGATCTGCTGCCGACGGGCTGGCGCGGCTTCATGCTGGCAGGGTTCGCGGCCGCATACATGTCTACGGTCGCAACGCAGCTCAACTGGGGCGCGTCCTATCTCGTCAACGATTTCTATCGACGCTTCCTGCGTAAGACCGAGTCGGAGAAGCACTACGTCAACGTCTCACGCTGGGCGACGATCGTGCTGTTCCTGCTCTCGATTATCGTGACGTCGCAACTCTCGACGGTCGAGCAGGCTTGGAAATTCCTCATCGGACTTGGCGCTGGCACGGGACTCGTTTATATCCTGCGCTGGTACTGGTGGCGCATCAATGCGTGGAGCGAGATCAGTGCGATGATCGCGTCCTTCGTCACGTTCAGCTACGTGAGCGGCGCGTTCGGCCTCGTCCTTTCCAAGTTGCACGTCATTGGTGCAGACCGGGTCGCGGCATTCACGCCGTCCGTGGTTGCCAACGCCGGTGCGGACGCGGACGCTATCACGCTGCTGATCACGGTGATCGTCACAACGGCGACGTGGGTTGTCACGACGCTGCTCACGCAACCCGAGTCGAGCGCCGTGCTCGAGTCCTTTTACGAACGCGTTCGACCGGGCGGCCCCGGCTGGGTTTTAGTGTCGACAAAGCTAGGCTATGGGCGCGAGCAGATCCCTGGCGGCCCTCTTGCGTGGACCTACTGGCTCGCGGGCATCGTGGCCGTCTACGCGTCGCTCTTCGGTGTCGGGAAGATCATATTCGGCGAAGTTGGTGTAGGAATTGTGATGTTGGTCATCGCGGCGTTTGCGTTCGCCTGGATCGCGCGGTCTTTCCGCTCGGAGCAGACGCTGCCTCCTGCCGCACGCCGGGAGGGTAGGACGCGCGAAGCGGTGGCGGCGGATTGACGGACACCTTATCTTTCGCGTAACCTGCGGCACTGCACCACTTGGCCGCTCCGAGGAGGGGTTGAAATGAGCACAATGAATCAGCCCGAGCTGGCGGTAGTCATCACTGCGAATGCGTCAGCCGAGGTCAAGAAATTCATGGAGCAAGAGGGCGTCGATCCAGCCAAGGGCGGGCTTCGCGTGAGCGTTCAGCCCGGTGGCTGTAGCGGCTTCAAATACGGCCTGCTGATCGAGGATGAGGCAGCCGAAGACGATCTGGTGATCGATCAGAGCGGGTGGCGCGTATTCGTCGACCCGTTCTCGGCGCAGTATCTGAACGGCGTTACAATCGACTATGTCACCTCGATGATGGGCTCCGGCTTCACGTTCAAGAATCCTAACGCGACTGGCGGCTGCGGCTGCGGTAGCTCGTTCTCAGCCTAACAAACAACATGGCAGAGTCGGTAGCAGGCGTCCGCCGGGACGCCGTCGCCGAGAGGGAGGCCCGCGATCGCTCGCCGACTCGCGGGCCTTCTCGTGTCCCCCACATTGCGACGGGACTCGAGCGAATTCGAACGCTGGTCGTCGAAGATCACGAGCACATTGCGCGACTGGTCGCCAACCGCATCGCGACCCTGATCCGCGAGAAAGACGCGGCGGGTGAGTCTGCCGTCCTTGGGCTCGCGACAGGCTCGACGCCGATTGGTGTGTATCGCGAGTTGATCCGAATGCATCGCGAGGAGGGATTGAGTTTCCGCCACGTGGCGACGTTCAATCTCGACGAGTACTACCCGATGCCGAACGAGAGCATCCACTCCTACCATCGGTTCATGTGGGAGAATCTGTTCTCGCATATCGACATCAAACCGGAGAACGTCCATATCCCCAACGGGACGGTCCCGCCCGACCGCGTCGAGGAATTCTGTCGTCGGTACGAAGACGCCATCGCGGATGCGGGTGGTATCGATTTTCAGATTCTGGGTATCGGAAAGACGGGCCACATCGGTTTTAATGAACCAGGTTCCGGAGCGGACAGTCGGACTCGGGCGGTTACGCTCGACGCGATTACGAGGCGCGACGCCGCCGCGGATTTCTTCGGCGAAGAGTTCGTTCCTCGTGAGGCGATCACGATGGGCGTGGCGACGATTCTCGACGCACACGAGATCGCGATTCTCGCAACGGGCGAGCACAAGTCCACGATCGTTAGGCGCGCGGTCGAAGGCGATATCGACGTCGAGGTCGCGGCAACCTTCCTGCAGCATCATCCCGATACGACGTTTTATGTCGATCGTGCCGCCGGGGCGGAGCTTACCCGTATCAAGACGCCGTGGCTCATCGACGAGGTGCAGTGGACGCAGAACCTGATGGTCCGTGCCGTGATGTGGCTCTCGCAGCAGACGAACAAGGCGATCCTGAAGCTCACGCAGCGGGACTACGCGGAGCACAAGATGTCCGCGTTAGTCGCAAAATACGGTACGCCGGGCGAAGTCAACGGAAAGGTATTCAACATCCTCGGCGCGAAGATTCGAGGCAAGTCAAAGCTGCCGACGCATCAGCGCATCATCTGTTTCTCGCCGCACCCGGATGATGACGTCATCTCGATGGGCGGTATCCTGCGCAAGCTCGTCGAAAACGAGAACGAGATCACCGTCGCATATCAAACGAGCGGCAACATCGCCGTTTTTGATCATGACGTTCGTCGGTACGTCGACTTTCTCGTACGAACCGCTGGCAATGGGCTCGTCGATCAAGCAAAAGTCGATTCGCTCGCGTCGACTGTGTACTCGTTCCTCGAACGTAAGCGTCCGGGCGAGGTAGACATCCCAGAGGTTCAGGACATCAAGCGGATCATCCGCGAGGCCGAAGCAGTGAGTGGGATCGAGACGGTAGGTCTGCCGCGAAGCGCGGCCCGCTTTCTCAATCTTCCGTTCTATCAGACGGGGAAGGTCCGAAAGGACGCCATCGGGCCAAAGGACGTCGCCATCGTTCGCGCATTGCTCGAGGAGATTCGTCCGCAGCAGATCTTCGTGGCTGGGGATCTTTCCGATCCGCATGGCACGCATCGGATGTGCAAGGAAGCGATCGATCGCGCTCTGTCTGAATTGCGCTCGACGTCGCCTAACGGCGATGACGGCTCGGCGCGCAACAAGAAGGAAGGCTCCACTCATTCGCCCGAGATCTGGCTGTATCGGGGAGCCTGGCAGGAGTGGCCGATCGACGAAGCCACTTGGCTCGTGCCGCTCTCTCAGGAGGAATTGCGACTGAAGATCCAGGCAATCTTCAAACATCAATCGCAGAAGGATTCGGCACCCTTCCCTGGCGGCTATGACGAGCGCGAGTTCTGGCAGCGCGTCGAGGCGCGAAACAAGGGAACGGCCGGAGAGCTCGACCGGCTCGGTCTGGCCGAGTACTTCGCGATGGAAGCGTATGTCGTGGAGTGATGGCGGCAGAGGTGGGAGCGCGCGGGAGCAGCGCGCGCGAGTTCAAATAGGCTTCTCGCGAGCGCAAGCGAGCGAGCGCGCACCCGCGACAGCGGGTGCCGCATGACGCGCGGCCTCTCCGCACTCGACGCGCTCGTCATCCTGCTGTATCTCGTCGGCACGACCCTGCTTGGGATCTGGGTCGGCCGGCGCCAGCGCGACGCGAAGGACTACTTTGTCGCCGGCCGCACGATTCCGTGGTGGGCAGTGATGTTTTCCGTCGTTGCCAGCGAGACGAGCGCGCTCACGTTCATCAGCATTCCCGGTCTCGCCTACATCGGCAATCTCGGCTTTCTGCAGGTCTCGGTCGGTTATCTGCTCGGCCGTATTGTCGTGGCGACCGTTCTTCTCCCCCGCTACTACCAAGGTGAGCTCGTAACGGCCTACGCGCTCCTCGAGCAGCGTTTTGGCCTTGCAACGCGTCGCTTCACGTCGATCGTATTCATGGTGACGCGCGGGCTCGCCGACTCGGTACGCGTATTCGCGACGGCGATTCCGATTGCGCTCATCCTGAATGGCGTGGTGCCAACGCAGTGGGTCATGCCGACGGCGGTACTCGTCCTCGGGACCCTGACGATCATTTACACCTACCGCGGCGGAATGCGCGCTGTCGTGTGGACCGAGATTCTGCAGGCCAGCGTCTACATCATTGGCGGCGTCGCGGCGCTCGTGTTACTCGGGCAGCTCGTGAATGGCGGCTGGTCGCAAATAGTCGCAGCCGCGGGGCCGGCCGGAAAGCTCAAGTTTATTGACTTCTACACTGGATTCGATCGGCCGCATACGGTGTTTGCGGGATTGATCGGTGGGGCATTCTTGTCGATGGCCTCGCACGGCGCCGACCAGCTGATCGTGCAGCGCCTGCTCTCAGCACGGACGCTCAAGGATGCCCAAGTCGCCATCATCGGCAGCGGCGTCGCCGTGACGTTGCAGTTTACACTGTTTCTCATGATCGGCGTTGGGCTATGGGCGCTCTACGGGCCGAATCATGGCTTCGCAAAGCCCGATGATGTTTTCCCAACGTTCATTCTGCAGTACATGCCTCACGGGCTGCTCGGACTCGTGCTGGCCGCAATCCTTGCGGCGACGATGAGCACACACTCCGGAGCAATCAATTCGCTCGCTGCCGCGGCGACGCACGACATCTATCTGCCGCTCACGGGAGGGCGCGCGGACGATCCGCGCACGCTGCGAGTTGGAAAGATTTTCGCCTTGCTGTGGGGCATCGTTCTCACCGGGGGAGCCCTGCTCTTCCCGCAAAATCAACAAACACCGGTCGTTGTCGTCGCTCTTTCGATTGCGTCGTTTACCTATGGTGGCCTCCTTGGAGGCTTCTTTCTCGGTATCTTGTGGCGTCGCGCGCGACAGTCCGATGCGATCATCGGGATGTCGATTGGAATTCTCGCGATGGCTTTCGTCGTGTTCGCAAGACAGATCGCGGCGTTTGTCCCTGGATTGGCCGGCATGCTGCATCCGCTAAGCACGATTGCCTGGCCTTGGTATGTCCTCATTGGAACCGTCATCACTCTCGTGGTTGGAATTCTTTCTTCGTTTACGCACGGCGCTCCTACTCCGGCTCCCGTCCCAGCTCCCGCATCGCTCCGTCACTCCCGTTCCGTTGCGGCACCGGAGCGAACGTCGTGACGCTCATTGTCATTGGAATCGACGGCGGCGGGTCGAAGACTCGAGCCATGGTCGCCGACGAGCATGGTGGAAAAATCGCCGACGTTGTCGGCCCGGCGAGCGCCGTTAGGCCAGGCAAGGTCGAGGATTCGGCAGCGGTCATCGCCGACGTCGTACGCGACGCGCTGGCGTCGTGCGAAATGACGCACGTTATGCCGCGCGTGCTCTGCGTCGGCGTCGCGGGAGTCGGCCGCGAAGCCGAGCGGCAGGAGCTCTGGCAATCCCTGGTGAGCCGCGAGCTCGCCGACGAGATCGTGATTCACTCCGACTTCAGCGTCGCCCTCGACGATGCTTTTGGCGACGGTCCAGGCGTCCTCCTCATCAGTGGCACGGGTTCGAGCGCATTTGGCCGCGGACCAACCGGTGCGACGGCGCGCTGCGGCGGCTGGGGACCGGTTTTCGGCGACGAGGGGAGCGGCGCCTGGATCGGTCGTAAGGCACTCTCCGTTGTCGCCGCCGCGAGCGATGGTCGCGAGCCGGAAACGGCGCTCACGGGCGCGGTGCTCACCGCTGCGCAGGTGAACGAGTTGCCAGAGCTCATCAACTGGGCAGCCGCAGCAACGCCGCAAGGGTTGGCTTCGCTGGCGCCTGTCGTGATGAGCGTCGCCGAGGCGGGCGATCTGCGCGCGAACTCGATCGTGAGTCTTGCCGTCGAAGAGCTCGCGCTGCACATCAGGGCGCTCGCTCGGCAGCTATTCATCGACGAACGCGCGACACTCCCCGTCGCCTTGACCGGTGGCATGTTGCACCGCGGCTCAACTCTCCGCCGCCGTCTCGAGCATCGCCTCAAGACAGCGGTGCCAGGTGCTCAGATCAGCGCGGAAGAGGTGATCCCGGTGCGCGGCGCGGTACGGGGAGCTTTGCGCTTCGTTGGCGAGAGCATGACTTAACTGTCATCCTACGGGCGTCTCCACCGCTGGCGCCTCGAGCCGTCGGCCCGCGATCGCGTCAGCCACCGGCGTCGAGGCAGACGGCCGATCGAATTCGCCGTCCCAACGCGCCATCACCACTGTCGCGAGACAATTCCCGAAGAGGTTGATCGAGGTGCGCGCCATATCCATCAACGCGTCAACGCCAAGAATCACCGCAACGGCTTGGAGCGGCAGATGGAAGTCGGTCAGCGCACCAGAAAGGATGACGAGCGCCGCACGCGGCACCGCCGCGACTCCCTTACTCGTGAGCATCAGCGTCAGCATCATCACGAGTTGCGTCGAGATCGGCATGTCGATTCCGGCCGCCTGAGCCGCGAACACCGACGCGAGCGCGAGGTACAATGTGCTACCGTCGAGATTGAACGAGTATCCCGTCGGCAGCACGAAGGCAACGATTCGCCGGGGAACGCCTAACTCCTCCATCCGCTCCATCGCCAGCGGCAACGCCGCCTCGGACGAAGCCGTCGTGAAGGCGATGAGCCAGGGCTCGCGAACCGCTCGCAGGAAGCGCCGCACGGGAACTCGGGCGATGATCATCACCGGCACGAGCACCAGTACTACGAACGCGATCAGCGCGCCGTAGAGCGACAGCACCAACATTCCGAGATTTCGCAGTACGCCGAGGCCGCTCTTCGAGATCGTGACCGCGATCGCGGCGCCAATACCAATCGGCGCGAACTTCATCACGATCCCGGTGAACTTGAACATCACCTCCGAGAGGCTTTCACAAGCACTCAACATGAACGTCTTCGCCCGATCCTGCTTCACTTGCGACAGGGCAACGGCGAAGATGATCGAGAAGAACACAATCTGCAGCACTTCGTTGCGCGTCGCGGCTTCGAAGAAGCTCTGCGGCACGGTGTGTTCGAGCACACTTCCAATCGTCGCATGCGTCGACGCGAGTTGGGTGCCCTCGGCAGCCGACGCCGCACCAAGATCCACTCCGCGACCTGGCTTCACGAGGTTGACCGTCACGAGACCGACGACGAGCGCCAGCGTCGTGATGACCTCGAAGTAGATGATCGAGCGCAGGGCCAGCTTGCCGACCCGCTTCATGTCGTCACCGTGACCGGCGATGCCCACGACGAGGGTTCCAAACAGCAGCGGCACGATCAACGACTTGATCATCCGCAGGAACACGGTCGACAACACATTCAGGTCGGTTGCCGCCCAGCCGTGCGTGTCTCGGGCACTCTCCGGGTACAGCCAGCCGAGCAGGATCCCGACGACCATCGAGATGAGGATCCACTGAGTCAGCGAAATGCGTCGGATGCCGCGCCGGCGTGACTCGGGTGCGTTTTGGTTAAATGTTCCTGGTGCTGCGCTATACGTCATGGGACTCGTTCGCGAGGTCGCGGCGAGGGGAGATCAGGAGCAACGGTGCCGGCGTGGCGCCGAAGCCCCGAGTTGCGGAAACCGAACGAAAAGTACAGCACGAGACCGATCACGAGCCACCATCCGAACCGCTCCCACGCCTGAGGAGGCAAGCCATACATGGTGTACACGCATAAACCGGCACCGACGACCGTAACCGGCCACACCATGGGCACCCGAAATGGACGGTGGCGATCCGGGTCCGTGTAGCGCAGTACAAGGACGCCGATGCAGACCAGAACGAACGCGAACAGGGTCCCGATGTTCGTCAGGTCATAGGTCTCGCCGGCATCCCCAATCAGCGACCATGCCGCAACGAAGATACCGGTGAGCAGTGTCGTTATGTGTGGAACCCGGTGCTTTCCGCTGACCTTCGCCGCCCATTTTGGCAAAAGGCCATCACGCGCCATCGCGAAGAAGATGCGCGGTTGCCCATACTGAAAAACGAGGAGAACCGCCGTCATCGAAATCACGGCGCCGAGCGAGAGGAGGCGGCTCAGGCGAGTGAGTCCCGCAATCTCGAGTGACCGCGCCAGGGGATCGGCGACACCGAGTTGGTTGTACGGCGCCATTCCCGTGAGCACGGCGCCGATGATGACGTAGATGACCGTGCAGATCGCCAGTCCACCGAGAATGCCAAGCGGCATGTTCCGCTGCGGATTCTTGGTTTCCTCCGCCGCGGTCGAGATGGCGTCGAAGCCGATGTAGGCGAAGAAGACGATCGCCGCGCCTTGGTGGATGCCGGTCCAGCCGTTAGGCGCAAATGGGTGATAGTTCTTCGGGTCGATATGCATGAACCCGACGATGCAGAACAGCGCCAGCACGACGAGCTTGATACCGACCATGATATTGTTCGCGCGAGCGCTTTCGCGGACACCCATCATCAGCAACCACGTGATGAGCATGACGATCACGGCCGCCGGCACATTGATCAGGATCGGTATTCCGGCAATATGCGGCGCCGACTGGAGCAACCCGTGCAGCGCGGGATCGGAGCTGAGGAGCGCGGTGCGATACCCAGTGGTGAGCCACAAGGGCGCTCCGAAGAGTCCTCCAGTCAGCGACTTGAAGTA
>DATEGN010000323.1:0-2748 GCA_035280125.1 Gemmatimonadaceae bacterium
ATCTCAACGCGATTCAGGGCTGGTTCATGAACCAGCTGAATCGCAAGACGACGAATCAGGATGTCGGTACGTATGTCGCCAAGGGAGCCGTCCGGGTCGTCGCATACTTCGTCAGCTGGATTCCGGTCTTCGGAACACTGCTCACCATGGCGGTCGACGAGCAGATCGCGTACACGAAGCGGAAGTTCAACGAAGGCGAGGTACAAGCGCATGGCGATCACGAAGTCACCGGCATCTTCCTCGCCGAACACGGCTTTCAAGCCTACCTGGACGCGCTTCGCAAACTGAATCAGGCCGAGATCGACTACAACAAGCAACCCGTGGGGAACTGCCGAGACTTCGCAGAAAAGATCGCACGCTTCTACTACTGGAAGTATCGCCTGGAGCGCCTTGCGTACTATCACGCCATGGTCGAGTCGTACACGAAGCGTGTCGCAACCGCGATGGCGAGCGCGGAGGCGACTCTCAAGTCGGGCCAGACGCACATGAACACCAACGCGCCAAAGCTCTTTGAGGATTGGAGTTGGCACGCCCACCAGTGCAAGGACTTTTGCCTGTTTCCGTACGAGACGCTCGAGATGTCGGCTCCGACGAACGTCGTCCATACTGTCGGGTCGTACATTCCCGGTCCCAATGCAATGAAACCGGTCCGCGTGATACCCACTGGGCATGGGAACGCGCTACCACTGCCACCGCGTCCGCCGAAAAAGGCCTAGAAGGTCAGCTCCATCGCCTCGCCGGGAGCGAGTTGGAACCACCGGCTCAAGAGCTCTGATCGGCATGCACGCACGGCATTGATCTGTGCGTTCGTCAATCGGGGTGCCGAACCTGACGCGCCGGGTCTCTTCGACTGGCGCGCTGCCTGATAGCGCTCGGCGTGGTCGTTGAATTCGGCTTCGGTCATCTCGGTCGGGCTTCGTCGTTCGGTGTCGAAGAAGCTCACGATGAGCTCGACCTCCAGCGCCTCGATGGGGATGGGTCCTCGTGGCCAGGGCTTCGCGAAGTCCTGGATGTTCCATCCCTGGGCGAGCAGTCCGTAGAAGCCGTTGTGGTAGCCAAGTGTGGTCTCGACGGCGAAGTGGGTGAGGTCATGCGGAGGAAAGAATTGGCCGAGCTGGCCGTTTTGGCGCTGCCATGTCGAAGTGCCGTCGGCGCGTGTGCAGGTGAGGGAGGCGGTGCCGTCGGGGTGACGTTTCAGGCGAATCGTTAGGGGTAGCATCTGTGAGCTACTGGGAGTACGTGGCTGTGAGCTTTCAGCTGGTCAGCTACTATCCTGTTCAAGTGGCCTCCTCGCATCTCACCCGAGAGAGCGAGTCCAGGGCTCGAGAGGGCAGCTGACGGCTCACAGGAGTGAGCCAAAGGGGTCATGCCCGGGTGAGTTGCAGGCGCCATGGTTGATCAAGTGCGCCAGACAGCGCTGACAGCCGAGTGCTGTCAGCCTTTTTCAATGTCGATCGCGATCGCGGCGCCAATCAGCCTGCCCACTGTCAATAGTATTCGCTCATTGCTGTCAGCGGTTAGCTGCCCTCTCGAGCCTGGACTCGCTCTCGCGGGTGAGATGCGTCCAAGGCGATCGAGAAGGATAGTAGCTCGAAGCTGAGGCGCTGACAGCCTCGCAGTGATGAGCGATCGAGCAACCTACCAGATGCGTGGGATGAGGTGGTATCTCACCTTCTGTCGGTACTCTGTATAACCGGGAAGACTCCCGGTAAGAAAGTGTTCCTCGTCGAGCAGCCGCCAGATTAGCACTGGAATGAATACCGCCACCGCAACGAGTCCCCACCAGGAGCCGAGCGCGAGCGGAGTGCCGATGACGTACAGCGATGCGCTCGCGTACATCGGGTGGCGCACGATCGCGTAGGGGCCGGTCGAGATTACGGTTTGGTTCTGCTCGACCTGGATCGTCGCCGCCGCGTAGGCATTGGCGCGGTAGACGATCATGATGAAGTAGAAGCCTAACGCGACGAGGATGTCGCCGAGGACGACAATCGCGAGTGGCACGCGCGACCAGTCGTTTCGGTAGTCGAGCGCGGGCACGACGAGCATGGCAACAAATGCTGCCGATGCGGCCCACATGATGATCTTCTGAACCGGACGCTGCTCGGCGGTCGGCCCGCCGACCATGCGGCGCTCGAGGAGCGCGGGGTCGCGTTTCAGGAGGTCAGCCGTGGTGAAGATCGTTAGGCCGAAGAAAATCGCGAGGTAGACCCAGGCCTGCCAGTAGCGGATGGTTCCGGCCAACCCAAAGAGCAGCACGCCCATGACTACCGCGAGCGCGATGACGGAGAGCCACGCCTTGGCCGCGAGATTTCTCATTGGGGAAACGGAATCTGGTGCTCATCGAGCAAAGCCACAATCTGATCTCGATTACCCGCAAACGCGGTCCAGACGTCAGCGCACCACTCGTGAATCGCGCGATCGCGCTCGACGCCTTCAGGGGTCCTCATGACGTCGAGCGCCGTGATCGCGCCGCGGTTTGGCGGCAAGGTGAAGCGCGGCCAATTCTGCTTCTTTCGCGCGAGCTGCATGTGCACGCGTTGCACCTGGCGTCCGGTGAATCCTTTCTCGACGTGGAGGAAGAGTCCAGCGAGAGCGAATGTCACTCCGATCGGCTTGCTTGTGTCGGTCGCGTTCTGCGCGGCAAAGGCGTCGACGACGTGCTGGTGAATGAACGCAGCGTCGCCATGGGTCAGTGTGTAGGCGCAGAGCTCGTGGTACGCTTCACGCTCGGCTTCCACCGCTAGCGCA
>DATEGN010000324.1:0-8857 GCA_035280125.1 Gemmatimonadaceae bacterium
ATGCGCAGCACGTCCGACGCAGTCGCGCCAAGCGCGAGCCGGATTCCAATCTCGTGCGATCGTCGTGTCGTCGAGTACGCGATCACGCCATACAATCCGATGGTGGCCAGGATCATGCCCAACACGCCTAACGCTCCCGTCACGGACGCCGCAATGCGCTGCGGCATCACGCCAATGCTCATCGCTGTTTCGAGCGGGATTACCGCGGGCCGCGGCGCGGTCTCGTCGAGATCGCGCACGATGCGCTGGATCGAGGCCGTCAGCGCGCTCGGATCGCCCGTGCTCCGCACGAGGAGGGCGCGCTTGCTCTCCCACTGCTGGGCGATCGGAAAGAATATGCGCGGCGGGACGCGCTCACCGAGTGATTCCAGCTTTGCATCTCTCACCACTCCGATGATCGACACTGGCGCATTGTGATAATGCATCGTGCGACCGAGCACGCCCCCGTTCGGTGCGTACTGGCGCACGAATGTCTCGTTCACGACGCCGACTCTCGGTGCGGTCTCGTCGTCTGTGTGCGCAAAGCCGCGGCCGGTCATGAGCGGAATGCGCAGCGCCGAGAAATAGCCTTCGTCCACCTGCAGGAAGTGCAACGCCGTCTTCGCGTCGCCCGATGGACCTAATTGCATCTCGTCAGCGTTGCTGCGGAGCGTGAGCGGCAGGATGGTGACATACGCGGTGGTCGCAACGCCCGGCAAATGCGCGACGCGGTCTCGCAGATCGCGGAAGAAGACACGTGCTTTCGCTTCGTCGTATCCCCAGGCCGCGGGGTCGAGGGCGACGCTAGTCACGTGCGTCGCGTCGAATCCCGGATTCATCCGGCTCGCCTGTTCGAGCGCGCGCAGGAAAAGCCCGACGCCGACGAGGAGCACGAGTGATGCGGCGAGCTGACCGACAACGAGGGAGTTGCCGAGCCACGAGCGTCGCGCGCTGACGGCGGCGCCGCCTTCGCGCAGTTGCTTTGCGATGTCCATCCGCGTGGAGCGCCGAGCGAACGCGATGCCGACGAGGAGGCCCGTCGCGAGCGAGATCGCGAGCGCAACGGCGAACACCCGCACGTCCGGCGTGAGCACGGGCTCGATTGTGATCTCGGCTGGAATCGGCACCTGTTCGAGCCCCTTCGTGGCGACGAATGCGATGCCGATGCCGCCCAGCGCGCCGAACGTGAAGAGGAGAAGGATCTCGGTGAGCAGTTGCCTGACGAGTCGACTCGTCGCGGCACCAAGGGCGGTGCGCACCGCCATCTCGCGACTTCGGGCGATCGCGCGCGCCGAGAGAATGGCGGCAACGTTGATGCTCGCGATGACGAGCACCAGCGCTGCCGCGCCCAAGAGGACGCCGAGAAAGCCGGCGAGCGGCTTGCTCGCATCAGGCGGCAGTCCGGTGAGTGCTGATGCGCGCAGGTCGGTGTATTTCGCCAGCCAGTCTGGTTCAGTGCCCTCGGCGTGGAACGCGTCGGCGAGCGCGGAGAGTTCGCGGCGCGCGATCGCTGATGTCGCTGTCGGCGCGAGCCGCCCGGCCAGCCGCAGCGGCAGTTCCGATGGATCCGCGAGCGGCCGCGCCGCGGGATCGAGGAGTTGACGAGTAGCCAGAGGAGTCCACGCATCGGTCTTGATCGGATCGTCGACGCCGCGAAAGGTCGCCGGTGCGACTCCGACGAGGCTGAAGTGTCGTCCGTTCACGAGCATGTCGTGCCCGATGAGCGTGCTGTCACCACCGAGCGCCGTGCGCCAGAAGCCCTCCGAGACGACGACGACCGGCGACGGTTCCTCCGTTGCGGGAAAGCGGCCCAACATCGGGCGAACGCCGAGCACCGCGAAGAGGTTCGGCGTCACGAAGTTTCCGTAGACGGTAGTGCCGGCGCTGCCGCTCCGGCCAATGGTGAAGCTGCCTTTGGTCCATGCGGCGAGCCCGCTGAGCGATCGGGTGCGCGCCGCGAGATACTCGTATAGCGGAGACGACACCGACGCGCCGTCATTCTCGTTAGGTGCTTTGCGCTCGATTCGCACGAGGCGCGTAGCATCGGCCGTCCCCGACAATGGCTGCAGCACGAGCGCGTTCATGACGCTGTAAATCGATGCGACGGCGCCCGAGCCGAGGGCAATACAGGTCACGGCCACGATGGTGACGAGCGGATTCTTGCGAAGCACCCGCAGTGCAAATCGGCAATCGGCGGCGAAGCTCGGGAGCACGGGTTCCTCGACGGGTGAAGGGAAGGAAGGCCGGAGCCACTTCGCGTGCCCTCGAAGCAAAGTTTCGCCAAAAGCCGGCACACGGATTGCAGAGCCGCGTTCGGCCGCTCCCCCCGAGATTAAAGAATTCAAAAAGAAAGTCAGGTTGAAGTCGTCGACCGCCTACCATGGTCTCGAGATGACCGAACGCAAAAAGTTCGGATTCACCGATCGCGGCGCGCGAATCGTCTTTCGGCTCATCGAGGATTCGGTCCGGCAGAGTGCCATCGTCGGTCCGGAGCTCGAGGCACTGCTCCGTTGCCATCACTGGAGCATTTGGATCAATGATCAACCGCCTGTCGAATGCGCCGGTCTGCCGCCGGTGGCGCTCCCGGAGCATCAGCTGAGGGATTGGTACGACGAGGCGCTACGACGAGATGCGATTGCCCGGCCAGAGCGGGAGGTTTGCTGGGCCGCGTCATGCCCGCATTGTGGGAGACCGTCACTGAGAAGCCGATCGAATGGCGAGTTCCAACGGCCGAAGCTGAGTGAATGGAGGTGCGCGCCCTGTCAGAGCTCCTTTCTCGTGCCGACCGATCATGTGTTCTATTTTGATCGCACGTACAATCGGCGCCTTCACGACGAGGAAGTGGAGTTGGACGAATAGCGCCGAGCACCCAACCGAGGCGGCGACAAATCATGGCGCGAGTTGCAGCAGCACTTTCCGGCATCCTCTTTTGTGCCGTGACGGGAACTCAGTCGGAAACGCGGAATTTCGTGATTCGCGATGAAGCCGACAGCATCGCTGTCGAGCAGACCACTCGGAGCGCGAACACGTTGACGGGTGATCTTCGGCTTTTCCAGGAGGGCACGAACGTCCATTACGTGCTCCATCTGCGGCCTGACGGATCGACGGAGAGCGCAGACGTTTTCAATGAGTCGCCCGGCTTCTTCACCGGGACGATCGTGTTCGGCGATCCGTCCGCAAGCCTTGGCCAGTCCGGCGCGCCAGGGCGCGTCGTTAGGGTCCCGGCGAACTACGCCCCAATCATTGGGACATCGATGGCGCTCATCGACAATGTGCTTCGCCTTCACGCGCGCGACACGAGCCAAGCGATTGTGATCAAGGTTCTCAACCTTCGCAATCACATTCCGGGAAGACTCACGATCAAGCGTCTTGCTCGCGATTCCGTTCTCGTCGATTGTGAATCATGCATGCGTTTGCGCATGACGGAGGAGTTACGGATCGCACTCGCGCGCGATGGCGGGATCGACGGGGCAGTGCGCGTCGAACAGCACTGGACGGTTGGACGTCGCTGATCCGGGACGGCGTTGCCGTTCGTCACGGCGAGCAAATCGTTAGGCTCAGCGCGCCTTCACCCGGTACACCGTAATCGAGTCGATCCCGACGCCGCATTGCAGCGCCGCGAACGGGAATCGACTCCAGAACGGACCCCGGTCACGATCGGAGAGGCGACAGCGGCTCCTCACCACGACTCCTGCCGTGTCGCCCTCGGCGGAGAGCCAGCGGGCATCCGCAGGCGTAATAATGTGCCAGTGGATTGGTGCGAAGCTGTCAGGACACGAGAAGTGCGCGCCCCTCCACGTTGCCGGCGGGTCATTTTCGTCGAGTATCGGCTCGATGACGCTGTCGACCCTGAACGCCTTGGGCCCGCTGCGCTCGGCGATCCTGAGACACGCGCCAGCCTCGACAAACTGCTCGCGCAGCCGGAGCAGCGTCGAATTGAGCCACACGAGGACTCGCTCGTCGAAGTACGCGACGACCGGTTCGGTGGTGCTGTCCGTGGCAACGCCGTGCGATGCACTCAGGAGATAGTGTTGCTGTGCACCCGCCGTCGCGGCAGCAGATGCGGCGATTACAATCACGAGCCACGGGATCGTGGCTGCAGCTCTCGAACCAACTGACACGGTGCCCACGCGCTCCCAATCGCGACGTAAGTACGGCTGGAAGGAGCGCGCGTTGGAGGGAGCGCAGTAGATGGAATACAGCGTAGACTGGACCAGCGATCAGACGTTGGCCCAGCCGAAGGAATGGTGAACACTCGAGCCGTTGCGCGGGAGTGGCCGAAAGGTCAATGGCTCGGGCGACACAACAGAACGACGCCGCTCCCTGAATGCTCCATGCATGCCCTAGCGATGCTCGGGAGTGAAAAGTTAAAGTTGTCGCCGAGCGATTGGTCCGGCAGCATCCCCTCCTCCTCGAATCAGGATCTTCGTTGGGCGTCAGTAAATGCGCGATCGATCTGCAGCGGCCGTGTCGGCGCCGGTAGCCGTTAGGCAGCGGGCACGCTCGTCGCGCGCCGTGGCGCCATGGATCCGGAGCGCGGGCCCGGCATTGGCGCTGGTGGTAGTGGTGGTCGCCTTTGCGGTGCTCACGGGGGCGCCGGCGCGGTATCTGTCGCCGCTCAACTTGCGCGTCGTGCTGTCGCAGACGGTCATCGTCGCGATGGGCGCGATCGGCATGACGATCATCATGATCAGTGGCGGGATCGATCTTTCGGTCGGCGCGACGATTGCCCTGACGAGCGTCGTCACTGCCCTCGCGCTGCAGGCAGGCATCTCGGGCCTTTTTGCCATCCTGCTCGCACTCGCCGTCGGTAGTGCAGTCGGCTTGGCGAATGGGCTGCTCATCACGCGACTCCGTGTGGTGCCATTCATCGCGACGCTCGGCATGCTCGGCATGGCGCGCGGCGTCGCGAAATGGCTGGCGCATGAGCAAACGGTAAACTATCCGCAGACGTGGGTGAACGAGTTGCTCGTCACCTTTCCGCGCCCGTCCTGGCTGATCTTTCCGACCGGCGTCTGGATAACGGCAGTCATTGCCCTTGCCGTTGCACTGGTTCTTCGTCAGACCGTGTTCGGACGACACGTCTTCGCGTTGGGTTCGAACGAAGTCGCGGCGCGGGCCTGCGGCATCGCCATCGATCGATTGAAGCTCGTCATCTATGGTAGTGCGGGTGTCATCTTCGGCCTCGCTGGCGTGCTACAGATGTCTCGCCTTCGACAGGGTGACCCAACGGTCGCGAATGGCGTGGAGCTGGACATCATCGCCGCCGTGGTGATCGGCGGCGGAAGCTTACTTGGCGGAGAAGGGAGCATCGGCGGCTCGATGGTCGGCGCGTTGATCATGGCGCTACTCCGCAACGGATGTCAGCAGATGGGTTGGCCGAACTACATCCAGGAGATCATCATCGGCATGATCATCGTGCTCGCCGTCGCGCTCGACCGCCTCCGCGTGAGCTGGTCTGAATGATCGTCGACGCCCACGTGCACTTCTGGGACCCAACGGCACTCCAGTACCCATGGCTCGACGAGCTTCCCGCGCTCCAGCGTTCTTTTCTTCCCGCCGATTATTCAAAGGCGGTCGAACAATGCGTCGTCATCGAGGGGAACTGTCTCCCCACGCAGAGTGTGCCCGAGGTGCAATTCTTCGAGCGGCTCGCCAACGACGATCCGCGGATCGTAGGCATCGTTGCTTTTGCCGAATTGACGGAACCGGCCGCGCTCGAATGCCTAACGAACAAACCATTGGTCAAGGGAATCCGGCAGAACATCCAGGGCCAGCCGAGTGGATTTGCCCTGCGGCGAGCCTTCGCCGAGGGCGTCCGCGAAGTCGGAGCGCGCGGCTGGACCTTCGATCTTTGTATCACCCACGATCAGTTGTCCGAAGCGATCGCTCTCGTGGAGCGATGCCCGGACACACAGTTCGTTCTCGATCACTGCGCGAAGCCCGCGATCCGAACGGCCGCGCGCGACCCATGGCGGCGCGACCTCGCTCGGCTCGCCGCGCACGAGAACGTCTGCTGCAAAATTTCGGGGCTGCTGACGGAGGCCGATCTCGCTCACTGGAACGACGATGATCTTCTGCCGTATGCCACCCACGCCGTCGATTGCTTCGGCATCGATCGAGTCCTTTACGGGAGCGACTGGCCGGTACTGACGCTGGCCGGCGACTATGCGAGCTGGTTTCAGTTCACAGCGCACTTCACTCAGTCATGGAGTGATCATGAACGACGCCGCTTCTACGCGGAGAACGCCGCGCGTGTATATCGAGTGTGAGCTGAGCACGACATGACGGCATCGGCGCAGCGCCTCGATCAGAAGACAGCACTCGTGACCGGAGCCGGATCTGGTATCGGTCGCGCGATCGCGATTCACTTCGCGCGTGCTGGCGCGCGAGTCGCCGCGCTCGACATCATGGACGCTGCGGCTGGCGAGACCGTCAGCGAGATCCAGAAAACTGGTGGAGAGGCGATTGCCGTTCGCTGCGATGTGACGAAACAGCGAGACGTCGATGACACCTTTCGTGCCATTCGCGACCGGACAGGCTCCATCGACATTCTCGTCAATAGCGCTGGCGTCGCGCATGTCGGCACGGTCGAGCAGACCTCGGAGGAGGACTTCGACCGCGTGTACGAGGTGAATGTCAAAGGGGTGTATAACTGTCTTCGTGCGGGAATCGCGGCGATGGGAGTGCAGGAAAGGGGCGGCGTCATTCTCAACATCGCCTCGATCGCGTCGTCGATCGGCATTCCCGACCGCTTCGCATACTCCATGAGCAAGGGGGCGGTGCTGACGATGACCTACTCGGTAGCGCGCGACTATGTACATCGGCGAATCCGCTGCAACTGTGTCTCGCCGGCGCGTATTCACACGCCATTCGTTGACGGTTTTCTCGCGCGCAGTTATCCCGGGCGAGAGGGGGAGATGTTCGAGGTACTGTCGAAGACGCAGCCAATCGGTCGCATGGGGAAGCCGGAGGAGGTTGCGGAGCTGGCCTTGTTTCTGTGCTCGGACGCGGCGTCGTTCATTACGGGGAGCAACTATGCGATCGATGGTGGTTTTGTGAGTTTGAAGATGTAGTCGAGATGTTGAGAGCGGGCGCTGAGCGCCTGCCTTCGACATCTCGTCACCTAGCACCTAGCCACTCAATCAATGCGTCTGACAGGCAAGGCAGCCGTGATCACCGGCGCCAGTACGGGCATCGGACGCGCTAGTGCGCTTCGCTTCGGCGGCGAAGGCGCGCGGCTCGTGCTCGTCGATACCGAAGCGTTGGCCGGCGCCGACGTGGCTCGCGAAGTGGAGCAGCGAGGCGGGACCGCTCACTTTGTGCACGGAGACGTGAGCCGGCGCGAGGACAACGAGCGCGTAATCGAGCTGTGCATCGGGTTGTACGGAGCGCTGGATATTCTCTTCTGTAATGCTGGAATCACGCTTCCAAAGACATTGCCGGCCAGCGCTGACAACGAGATCGAACGGCTGCTCGCCGTGAATCTGCTCGGGCCGATGTACGCCGCGCGTCGCGCCATCGAGGTGATGCTAACGCAGCCAAAAGGCGGGACGATTCTCTTCACCGCGAGCAAGACAGGGCTCGTCGCGCAGACTGATTCGCCCGTGTACTGCGCCTCCAAGGGCGCCGTCGTCATGCTGGCGAAAGCACTCGCGCTCGACTATGCCACGCGTGGCATCCGTGTGAATGCCCTCTGCCCAGGCATCATCGATACGCCGATGTTGCGTCGGTTTGTCGATGCGATGCCGGATCCCGCCGCGAGTTGGGCCGCGCACTCGGCCGCGCAGCCAATCGGGCGGCTTGGCACCGCCGACGAGTGCGCTGATGCAGCACTCTGGCTCGTCTCGGACGAAGCCTCGTTCGTCACCGGCGTTGCACTGCCGGTCGATGGCGGTTTCACAGCGATGTGACGTCATGATCTCCATCGTCGGATTCGACGCTCGCGACATTCGCTTCCCAACATCGCGCGAGCGCCACGGCTCGGACGCGATGAATCCCGATCCCGATTACTCCGCGGCCTACGTGATTCTCGAGACCGATGATCCGAAGGGGTTGGAGGGACACGGGCTCACGTTCACGATCGGCCGCGGCAACGAGCTGTGCGTCGCCGCGATTCAGGCACTGGCGCCGCTCGTCGTCGGGTTGACACTCGACGAGATTACCGCCGACATGGCTGGCTTCTGGCGTCGCCTAACGGGGGATTCGCAGCTCCGTTGGCTCGGACCAGAAAAGGGGATCATTCATCTTGCCACCGCCGCGCTGATCAATGCGGTATGGGATCTCTATGCGAAGGTGGAGGGCAAGCCGCTCTGGAAGCTGCTCGTGGACATGACGCCGGAGGCGCTCGTTCGCTGCATCGACTTCCGGTACATCAGCGATGTACTCACGCCGGGAGAGGCACGCACAATCCTCGAAAAACACGCAGCGACGCGGGCAGTTCGCGAAGCGCAGATGCTCCGCGACGGCTATCCCGCGTACACGACGTCGGCGGGCTGGCTCGGCTACACGGACGACACGATCCGACGTCTCTGCCGCGAAGGGATCGCGCAGGGCTGGTCGCACTTCAAGATCAAGGTGGGCCGCGATCTTCGCGATGACGTGCGCCGCGCCGCGATCATCCGCGACGAGATCGGCCCAGAACGCAAACTGATGCTGGACGCCAATCAGATTTGGGACGTGGACGAGGCGATCGAGAGCATGCGCTCGTTGGCGCGCTTCGATCCATGGTGGATCGAGGAGCCGACGAGCCCCGATGACGTTCTTGGCCATGCCACGATCGCGCGCGCGATCGCGCCAATCGGTGTCGCGACTGGGGAACATTGTCAGAATCGCGTTGTCTTCAAGCAATTTCTTCAAGCGGAGGCGATCCGCTTTT
>DATEGN010000325.1:0-2357 GCA_035280125.1 Gemmatimonadaceae bacterium
GAATGCGTCCGCCCCGACC
The DNA here is from genome assembly GCA_035280125.1 of Gemmatimonadaceae bacterium. GTDB lineage: Bacteria > Gemmatimonadota > Gemmatimonadetes > Gemmatimonadales > Gemmatimonadaceae > AG2. The sequence continues at coordinate 20 of DATEGN010000325.1, forward strand.
CGCAAGCGCGTCGACGGCGTTCTTCGTCAACACCTCGATCGCCCACTCGAGAAGTACAGGATCTCCACTGATCGTTGCTTCGGCACCGTCGTGCGAGACGTCGATGGAGATGGTGTTGGCGAGCGTGGGCACGCGTGCGCGAAAGTACGCTGCGACGCGATCGACAAGAACCGTGACGTCCACAGGCTCGCATTTTGGATCGCGACCGATTCGCTCGAAGCGATGCGCCACGCGATCGAGTCGCTCGAGATCGGCGCGCATGTGACCGGCGGCCGCCGCTGTCGAAGGCTCCTCGACCTGCTCCTCCAGGAGCTCGATCCAGCCAGCGAGACTCGAGAGGGGCGTCCCGAGCTGGTGCGCCGATTCGCGCGCCATTCCCGCCCAGATGCGTTCACGCGCGACATTTCCGCGCACGCGAATGACGTAAAAGCCGATGAGGAGAAGAATCGCCGCGGTCGCGACCTGCAGCACGGGAATGACGCGGAGTCCTTCGACCAACGGCGTATTCCCAAAGTGAATTTGCCCGAGCATCGGATCGACGACGGGCGGATTCTCACCGTCGAGACGTCGCACGTAGGCCCGAACACGTGCATCGCGCGTCACATCGGTGGCCTCGAACGGGAGATTTGCCGCCGCGGTCGGATTGCCAGCCGTGTCGGTGACGATGACGGGAACGCCCTGCTCGACAATGCTGCGCGAAAGGCCAAGCAGTGCTTGCGTGCCCGCACCCTCGGTCGTGTCGCCGAGCGCATGATAGACCCGCGCGTAGATGCGGCTCGATCGCGCCGCCTCGAGGCGCAAGTCACTAACCACGTGATGCGTGTACCACAGAATCGACCCGAGGAGCAGGGCGATCAGCGCGGCGAGAATCAGCTCCGGGCTGCCGCGGCGCATAACGATCAACCGATCCGGTCGGTCCCGAAAAACGGCCTCAGTGCCTCGGGCAGCGTGACGCTTCCGTCGGCGTTCTGGTAGTGCTCGAGTATACACGCGATGGTGCGCGGTAGAGCGAGACCCGACCCGTTGAGTGTATGCACGAAGCGCGGCTTATCACCTTTGGCGGCACGGAAGCGAATGTTCGCGCGCCGCGCTTGAAAGTCGGTGAAGTTGCTGCACGACGACACCTCGAGCCACGCGCCGACGCCAGGCGCCCACGCCTCGAGGTCATACGTCATCGCCGACGAGAATCCCGTATCACCCGCTGCGAGGAGCTTGCGGCGATACGGAATGCCTAACACCTCGAGAGCCGTTTCGGCGTGGCGCGTGAGACGCTCGAGCTGATTCGCGGAGTCCTCTGGCAGCGCATAACGAACCAGCTCGACTTTGTCGAATTCGTGCGTACGCAGGATACCACGCGTGTCCTTGCCGGCAGACCCCGCCTCGCGTCGGAAGCATGGAGTGTAGGCGACGAATCCCTTCGGCAGCTCGACGGCGTCGATGATCTCGTCGCGATAGAGATTCGTGACGGGCACCTCGGCGGTAGGAATGAGAAAGAGATCGTCGCCCTTCACCGCGTAGGCGTCGTCCTCGAACTTCGGAAGCTGCCCCGTTCCGGTCATCGTCACGCGGTTCACGAGTACCGGTGGCCAGACTTCCTCGTAACCATGCTCGCGTGCGTGCAGGTCGATGAAGAAGTTGATCAGCGAGCGAACGAGGCGGGCGCCTAGCGCTCGATAGAAGACGAAACCAGAGCCGCTGACCTTCGCCGCGCGCTCGAGATCGATGATGCCGAGCGCCGCGCCAACGTCCCAGTGCGGCCGAACCCCAGCGGAGTCGCGCGGCGTGCCCCATTGCTTTACGACGCGGTTGCACTCTTCACCGCCCGCGGGTACTTCGGGGAGTGTGACGTTAGGCAGCTCGAGCAGGATCGCACGAAGGTTGACCTCCACGCCTTCGAGCTCGCCCTCGAGTCGCGCAATCTCCTCTCCGAGCTCACGACCGCGCGTGATGAGCTCGTCCGCCGGCTCTTTTGATTTCTTCCGGCGCGCGACTTCTTGTGAATTGGCATTTCGCGCGGCCTTGCGCTCTTCGACCGCTTGGATGAGGGTGCGCCGGTCGCGCTCGAGTCCCTCGCCGCGATCGATGAGCTCGAGCATCCCATCATCCGCGCCGCGCCGGCGCATTGCGTCGCGCAGCAGGTCGACCTGCTCGCGCAGGGCCCGCATGTCGTGCACGTGCGCTCCGGGGTCAGTCCTTCGGGGTGCCCGAAGGGATGAGAGAGAAGAAGCCGCAGTTCGGGTTGACAGTGAAACGCGTCCGCAGCGTGCGCGCGACCGGATCGACGGAGAGGATCTGAACCTTGCCGTAGATCACGTTGCTGTACACCGAAAAGCTGCAC
>DATEGN010000326.1:0-4189 GCA_035280125.1 Gemmatimonadaceae bacterium
ATACGCCGCGCAAGTAACGCGGCCTCGATGGCAATCGTGCCCGAGCCACAGAACGGATCGATCAGTGGCGCCGCTCCAGACCAGTCACTCGCCGTGAGCAGTGCCGCGGCGAGTGACTCGCGCAGCGGCGCCCTCGCGACGGCTTGACGATATCCACGCTGATGGAGCAAGGCGCCCGAGCTGTCCACACTCAGGGTGAACGTGTCGTTCACGACGCGAATCACGAATAGTTGCGCAGGCGGACTTGTTCCTTCGTCATCGTCGTCATCGAGTCGCGCCGTCCGTTGGATTGCGCTCGCCCTGCCTAATCGGTGTTCGATAGCCTCGGCAAGTCGCTGCTCGATGGCGCCCGTGTGGTAGAGCCGCGATTTTCGGCTGGTCACGCGAAATCGGACCGCGCCGCCGCTCGCGACGAACCGTTCCCACGGCACAGCTCGCGCAAGTCGCTCTAGTTCATGAAACGCAAGGGCTCGAAACGAGGCGACTCGCACGATGACGCGGCTTGCCGTACGCAACCAGAGGTTCGCCCGCGCCACCGACTCGATTGTTCCGGCGAAGCCAACGCCGCCGACTTCGACGCGCGGTCGGAGTCCCATCGCCGCGAGCTCCGCCGAAACGAGCGGTTCGAGCCCCGGCGCAGCGGCGGCGTATGCGTCGAGCGTTTTTGGAGACTTACTTCGCGTCGCCGATGGCGCGTGTCTTTGGCGCTGCCGCATCCGTAAGCACTTCCGGTCGTTTCGCCGGGCGAGGTGTAGGCCGTCTGCGCAATCGCAGCCGCCCGATGTACCTCTCCCAGAGTCGAAATCCGAGCAGGATTACAAACACCAGAAGGTACACGAGCGGAAATAACGTGTCCTTCTTCACTGCCCAGAGATAGTGCACCGTGCCAGTGATCGCGCACAGGTAGATCAGACGATGGAGGCGCACCCACCGGGCTCCGCCGAGCCTCCGGACCGAGCCCTTCGTGGATGTCAGGGCCAGCGGCAGCATCAGCACGAATGTCGCCATACCGATGCGTATGTACTTGTGCTTGATGATCTCGCCGCCCATCGCGCGCCAATCGAAAAACCAATCAACGCCGATCCACATGCTCAGGTGCACGCACGCGTAGAAGAACGTGAAGAGCCCGAACATACGGCGGTATTTCGCCAGTGCGCCGATGCCGAGCAGTTCACGAACGGGCGTAACGGCGAGCGTGATCGCGAGAAATCGCAGTGTCCAAAGGCCACTAAAGACCTCGGCCTCATGGACTGGTTCTGCGCCTAACGCTTCGGGACGATTGTGAGTGACGCCCCAGAAATTCCAGGCAAGCAGCGCCGCGGGCACGAGACACAATACGAACACCGCCGGCTTGAGGCGGTTCAGCACGTTCACGGACTCACACTCGGGAGATCACTCGTCGATGGCTCAGAAATTCTTTCTGAGATCCATTCCGGAGTACATGCTCGCCACCTGGTCGCCGTAGCCATTGAACATCAACGTGGGTCGCCGGCGAAACTCGCCGATGCGGCGCTCCGTCGCCTGCGACCATCGCGGATGATCCACTTGCGGATTCACGTTGGCGTAGAAGCCATACTCGTCAGCGGCCGCGATATTCCATGTCGTGTCGGGCTGCTTCTCTACGAACGCGATTTTGACGATCGACTTGATTCCCTTGAAGCCATACTTCCAGGGAACGATCAAACGAATTGGCGCTCCGTCCTGGTTAGGCAGCGGCTTTCCGTAGAGTCCCGTCGCCATCAGCGTGAGGTCATTCGTGGCTTCGTCCATGCGCAGACCTTCGATGTACGGCCATTGCAGAACTGGCCGCCGCTGACCGGGCATTTCGTTTGGCCGGAACACGGTCGTGAAGGCGACGTACTTGGCCGACGGCTGAGGCTCGAATCGACGAATCATCTCGGCAAGTGGAATTCCTTGCCACGGGATCACCATCGACCAGGCCTCGACGCAGCGCAAGCGATATGTGCGATCCACGACCTTGTAGGACTTGATCAGATCCTCGAAGTGATAGTCGCCGGGCTTCTTGCAGAGCCCTTCGACGCGCACCGTCCAAGGCATGGAATGAAAGCCCGCCGAGTTGTCTTTCGGATCTTCTTTGTCGGTGCCGAACTCGTAGAAGTTGTTGTACGAGGTGATCTGATCGTAGGTGTTCGTCTTGTCTTCCGGTTGCTGCGTGACCTCGCCGTCGGATGAGCCGCTCGCGTCAGAGTTGCACGCGAGGAGGCCGACGCCGGATGCTCCGATGATTCCGGCAGCGACCAGGAATCGTCGTCGGTTGAAGTACAGCTTCTCGTCGGTGATTTCGGAGGACTTGATGTCGTCCGGACGTCTGATCCACATCGATTGAGCTCCGTTGACTCGAGGGAAGATACTGCTCTCGTCAGGATCTGGTTCCGAAGAGGGGACGGGGAACGGGGAACGGGGGACAGAAAATCGGAACCCAGCGCTTCGTTCCGATTTCCTCGTCCCCCGTTCCCGTCCTCCGTTGATCAGTACGCTCCTCCGTAAAAAACCGGAACGGTTCGTGCCCAGAATGTTTGCATGTCCAATGCATCTCGGGCCCGGGCTCGCGAGGTACTCGTCGCGCGCTTCGGCCACCGTGACTTTCAGAAGGGACAGTGGGAGCCGATCAAGGCGGTGCTCGCCGGCCACGACGCGCTCGTTGTCATGCCGACAGGCAGTGGAAAGTCACTCATTTACCAGTTGCCAGCGCTGATGCTCGAGGGCCTGACCATTGTCGTCAGCCCTCTCATCGCGCTCATGAAAGATCAACAAGACAAGCTCACCGCCTGCGGAGTCGATGCGTTAGCGATGCATTCGCATCTCTCTGAGGCAGAAGCTCGGCAGTTGGAGCAGCGCGTGCTGGACGGCGAAGGCGAGATCTTGTATTTGACGCCGGAGCGCTTCAAGGATCGCGACTTTTTCGAGCGACTGCTCTCCCGTTCGGTGAGTTTATTCGTGGTTGACGAGGCACACTGCGTAAGCCAGTGGGGACATGATTTCCGTCCCGACTATCTGATGCTCGGGTCAATCGTGAAGCGACTCGGCCGGCCACCAATTCTCGCTCTCACGGCGACCGCCACTGACGAGGTTCGTCGCGATGTCGCGCGTCAGTTGGGAATGAATGACCCCGTCGTCACGATCACTGGTTTTGCTCGGCCAAACCTCCGGTTCGAGGTCCGGCGGACAGTCAATCAACGCGAGAAGGACGAAGCGCTTGCTGGTTCGCTGCGAGATAGTCCGGGCGTCGGCATCGTCTACGTCGCGACCGTGCGCGAAGCAGAGCGACTGTACGAGCAATTTTACCATGACGTGAAGATTGGTCTGTATCACGGCAAGATGGCCGCGGCCGATCGAAAGGACATGCAGGAGAAATTCATGGCCGACGAGTTCAAGGCCATGATTGCGACGAACGCATTCGGACTCGGAATCGACAAGAGCGACATTCGGTTCGTGGCGCACTATCATTTCCCCGGCAGCGTCGAGTCGTATTACCAGGAGGCTGGACGCGCCGGTCGAGACGGTGATCCGGCCACATGTACCGTTCTCTATCGCGTCGAAGACAGCCGAGTGCAGTCGTATTTCCTGGGTGGCAAGTACCCGGACGTCGAAGAGGCAGCCCGTGTCGCGATAACGCTCGAACAGTCACCGCTGCATGAGCAGGCGCATCTCGACGAGCTCTCCAACAAATCCGGCGTGCCCAGGCGCAAAGCGCGCATTGTCCTCGTGCTGCTCAAACGTCACGGCCTCGTACGGGAATACCGAGGCGGCAGCTGGGAACGGCTCTCCACCGAGCGACTCACGTCGGTGGACCTGAGCGCCGATCTCACGGATTACGAAGCGCGGCGGTTGCAGGACCGCGCGAAGCTTCGCGCGATGATCCAGTACTGCCAGACCGCGCAATGCCGCACGCGCTTCGTCCTGGAGTATTTCGGCGAAGAGGTCGAAGCAGACTGGGAGTGCGGCAACTGCGATGCGTGTGACGCGATGTCGAGGTGGCGCGTTCGGAAGGGCGAAGTCGCAGTAGGGGTGTAGACCGCTCGGCGCGACACGCGTAGGCTTGTGGGTCGGCAGTCATATCGTTGACAGTCACCTACGTCCGTTCGTCCGCGACATGCATCCCGATCAGTACCTCGATCAGGTTTTCCTCAATAACTCGGTAAAGCAGTGGTTGACGGCGCTCGCCGTC
>DATEGN010000327.1:0-6329 GCA_035280125.1 Gemmatimonadaceae bacterium
CGGCCACGGCGCCGGAGGTTGCGAGGCTCGGGTTGAGAGAACGGAGTGGTGCCGTTGGACTGACCGTGTCTCGGCAGCCAACGGCCATTATCGTCGCTGCGATTGTTGTCACGACGCGGGCGAACAACGGCGTTCGCTGATGAGAGTACATCTTCGCCTCGGGGTTGGATGGTTGCGCCAAAAAAAAACGCAGCCGCCCAGGCGCAAAAGCCAAGCCTGTGCGTCCCGTCACAAGCGAGACTCGATGGTTCGTGTCGGCGGCTGGTCGTTGGTGCAACCACGAACAACCAACAACCAAGAACGAACCACCAACCACCAACCAGATGTTTCGCAACTGCGAACGCGTTAGGTCGGACAAACAAAAACCTGCCGAGGTCGGCAGGTGTGATTTAGTAAGTCGTAATCGGCCTGCGATCGAGCGATTGACACAAAACGTGAATCAATACTATCAACTCGACGGAAACGTGAGCACGGACGCTCTGCGAGGACGTTGCTCGATCGCGATCTACGGCGTCGCAGCCGCGAGCTCGCGGCAGAATTCATCCGTCACGGCGTCGGCAGGAAACGTGCATTCGATGCGCAACTCCTCGAGCGTCACTTCATACGGCGTGCCGAACGTCGCTAACGTCGAGAAAAATTGCAGCTCCTTTCCATCACGATGATAGATCGCCGTCAGCAACGGCGTCGGCGACAATGACAGATCCGAGATCTCTGGTGGCGCGTTGGGTGACGCGAGTATCTCGGACAGTAGCGCCGTCGCCACGCGATCACTCGGTGTGCGCGACGCTTGCCCGTGCAAATGCCGCAGCATGTCGCGCGCGACCTCGTCCCAATTCACAATGAGGGGACGAAGTCCGTCATCATCGAACACCTGGCGCATGATGTTCCGGTGGCGCGTCCGCCCACGAAGCAGCCAGCCAAAGACGCGCTCCGATGCGCGGTTCCTCATCACGACATCCCAGCATCTGGAAACGACAAACGCCGGGTACGGCTCCTGATGATCGAGAATCAATTCGATCGCGCGCCGAGCCCGTGAAAGCTCGGGCGCGGCGAGCGGTCGCTCTTCATATATAGGTGCGAACCCCGCCGCCAGCAGGAGCGCGTTTCGTTCGCGCAGCGGAAGCCCGAGCGTTTCCGCCAATCGGGACACCATCTCGGCGCTCGGCCCCGCCCGACCGCTTTCCATGAAGCTCACATGACGCGACGAGACACCCGCGGCCAGCGCGAGCTCCAGTTGACTGAAGTTGCGCAGTGCTCGCCAGTGCCGCAGCAACTCTCCGAACGAGGGGCTGCTGAACGGTCGCGAAATCGAAGGTGGTGCGCGGAGCTCGGGTTGCACGCCAGGTCTCCAAAAGGACGAACGAAGTCTACGAGTCTGCGCGCCGGTTCGACATTACCTCGCAGGTAATTGATCGCGTCCGCGGCTCATCGCACTATGCGGCCCTCACGAGCCAATACTCTCGACCAATGAACCGCAGACACTTTGTTCAACTGAACGCCGTCGCCCTTGGCGGCCTCGCTCTCGACGCGTGTGCGCGCGCGCGCTCCGTCGCGTCGCTCAGTGAGACATCGCAGCCCCCGACAGACGCGACGAGTTTTGCGCGCGCTCGTCAGTTCGCGACAACGCCCTTTGGAGAGATCGCCCACGTCGCGCACGGCAGGGGACCCACTGCGCTCTTTCTTCACGGCTATCCGCTCAACGGATTCCAATGGCGAGGTGCGATCGATCGCCTGCACAGCGTGCGGCGTTGTGTGGCCCCTGATCTCATGGGCCTTGGCTTGTCCGATGTGCCAGCGTCTCAGGCAATCACGCCGGAAGCGCAAGCGCTCATGCTCGTCGCCTTCCTTGATCGTCTCGGCGTGGACGCGTGCGACGTCGTCGCCAATGACAGTGGCGGCATGATTGCCCAATTACTTGTCATGCAGTTCCCGCGACGTGTTCGCTCGCTCCTGCTCACGAACTGCGACACGCAGAACGACTGCCCGCCTCCATCCTTCCAGCCATTCGTCAGGCTCGCACGCACCGGCGGACTCGCGGACAAGACGATCGCCCCGGCTCTCGCCGACAAATCTGGTGCCCGCAGCGCACGCGGCATTGGCGGAATCGGATATTCGAATCCGCTCAATCCAACCGATGAAACGATCGAGACGTATTTCGCACCGATTGTCAGTTCGGAGAAGCGAAAGGCGCAGTACGATGCGCTCACGATCGGGCTTGGAGACAACACGCTCGCAAGCAGCGCCGATCAGCTACGGAAATTCGAGGGACCAGTGCGCATCGTCTGGGGCGCTGACGACACGGTGTTCGCGAAAACGAGCCCCGAGTGGCTTGGCGAAGTCTTTCCAAATTCTCGTGGCGTGAGGCGCGTCGAACACGCGAAGCTCTTCTTTCCCGAAGAGCAGCCGGACGTCATTGCTGCCGAGGCCCTATCGCTCTGGAACGCTTGAGGCCAATGAAGGGAGGCCTCACGCCGCGTCAGGCGGGCGCCATACACGAAGCCTAACGACGGATGATGATCCCTAATGATGCCAAAGGCTCTTCAGTGCCGCCGCCAACCGATCGAGCGCCAATGCCTTGAGTGATTCGAGTGGAGGCTGATGAATCACATGCAGCGTACCGCGTTGCTCGAGAACGTCCGCGTGGCTCTGACCATCGTCATCGCGATGAAATCGTATCGTCGCCGTGGCATCGCCGACTTTGAGGTTTCGCACGATCACCTCGCGGAGCCACGACGGCAGAACAGGATCGACGACGAGCGTGTGCAGTGGCGCAACCGGCTGCACACCGAGTAATGACTGGACGAGCATGATGTACGCGCTCTGGTTCCAGAGTTGAACCGGGTTGGCACGTGGGTATGCGCCTGGCTGCGGAAACTCCGTCCGCGCATACCCGCCGACACACTCCGGGATGCGACCGAACTCGTAGAGGCGCCCCAGATCGAAGAGCCCGCCCGCAAGCTCCGCCGCCCGCCGATCGAATCCAAAGCGCTTGAGGCCGAAAACGATACTCGCGTTCTCCACGGGCCATACGGAACCGAGGTGGTAGGCGAGCGGATTGTACGACGGATGCTCGGCAGACAACGTGCGAATTGCCCAGCCGCTGAACATGTCGGACATGAAAAGTCGCTCAACCACGCGTGAGACATGTTCGTCGTCGATGATGCCGCAAGCAAGGCAGTGACCGACGTTCGAGGAAATGCTCCGCGCAAGTCGCTTCTCCGAGTCGAGCGCGAGTGCAAAAAATCCCTCCTCTTCCATCCACCACTCGTGATTGAACCGCCGTTTCAGCTCGACCGACGCCTCCCAGAGCGCGCGCGCCTCGTCCGTGCGACCTCGAAACCAATGCAAGATCGCCATCATCTGCTGCGCCGCGAACCAATAGCCCTGTAGCTCACACGTGCCGAGTGGCGCCGGGACGGGCCGGCCATCCTCGTAGAGAATGGCGTTCCCACTGTCCTTCCATCCTTGGTTCTTGGTCCCTTTCCGCGAACGCGTCTCATACTCGAGAAAGCCGTCGCCATCCATGTCACCATAGTCGCGCGCCCAATCGAGAATGCGGCACGCCGTGTCCCAGTGACGCTCGAGTACGAGGTCACTCGCCGACCACGCAAAGTGGTGCGCGAGGGCGATGATATACATGAAGGGACTGGCAAAGTCTGCGTAATACGCGCTATACGGATTGATGTCGAGCCGCGCGAGTGGCCCCAGGCGCACCTGATACGGCACTCGTCCTGGCTGCGCGTCACGCCAATCATCAATTGAATTGCTCTGCAGACGTCCGATGCGTGTCAGTGCGCCTTCGGTGAACTCCCCACGGTCGAGCATCGCCGCCTGCCAGCCCGCGGTGAATGCATCTCGGCCAAAGAGAGCGGGATAAAGGGGGATGCCTGCCTGCGGCGTCAACCATTCCGCTTCGGGTCCGTCGAGAAGCGCGAGCGCCGCGAGGTCGGATGCGGCCTGCCTAACGGTTTGCTCGATGATCGCGTTCTGCGGCAACTCGATGGTCGCAATCGATTCGCGCCAGCTCTCGAGACGTCGGGAGCGGCGCGCCTCCGATTCGGCGTCGGTCGTCATTCCTCCGTCGAGCGCCGTTATCTGGAGGGTCGTCTCGAGCGCAACGCGCGGCTCGAGACGGGCCCGCGTCACAAGGCGGCCTTTCGACATCTCGAAACTCCACGCCAGGCAACCTGAGGCGACGACTCGCGTCGCCAGCGAGAGCCTCGGATGCGAGTACCTGAACTCGACGCCGTTCTCGTTAGGTACGGCGCGCACGTCGCCCGTTTGCTCGCGATGTCCCGAGAATGCCTCCTGGACGTCGGCGAAATCAGCGCCGAGAATCCAGGCAATCTGCAGCTCGACTGTGGTGGACGAGCGATTCGCAAGCGTCAATGTGACGTCGAGGCCATCGAATCGGACCCGGTGGCGAAGACGGACGTCCACCGCGCGCTGCGAGACTCCGTGGTTATCCGTCCAGGTTGTGTCGTCGGCGACATCGGTGCCGCCGCCACCGAAGCGCGTGAGCTCTGGATAGAGGTAAACGAAATCGAGCTGGCGCTGCGAGGTGACGCCGTCGGCGCAGAGCCACGGACCGACGTCGTTCACTTCGAGACGGAGCACCGACACGTGTCGTGCCTCGCGGAAATAGAGCCCCGTGAGGCGATGTGTCTCCTCGCATTCTCCGCGAGGCGTGGTGATGAGCATCGATGGGCCATACCACGCGTAGCGAACGTCGGCGAGAACGTGCGACAGCGGAGTCGTCATGAAGACCGCGAGAGTTGAGCTCGACGTTCGCAGGCTCGGCACAACCCGGGCCAGCTACCCGCGTCGGGCGGCCGCCTTGAGTGGCTTCATGCGCGCGCGCCGCACGACGCGACGTACCGCGCGCTCAGCGCCGGTGAGTGCGCCATTGATCGCGTCTCGTGTCGATGCAGCTCGGCTCTCGAAGACCACGCTCGGAAATCCGCTGAGCACAACCTTGACGCGACAGATGTGGTCGACGCCGCCGCGGGGCCCATTCACGTCCTTGACGCGGACACTGACGCGTTCAATGGCCGACGCCAGCTTTCCCAACTTCATGCCGAGCTTTGTTCTGATATAGGCGCGCTCGTCCTCATCGAGCTGCACGCCGGACACTCGGACGTTCGCTGGAACGTGCGGCCCAGTCGTTCTGCCGGCATTGCGCTTCGCCGGTCTCGGTACGTGGCCCGCAAACGGTTCTCGCTTATGACTCTGCGAATCGCGGCGCGGCGACTTCGTCGCCGTGCGACGCGTGCGCGGGATTGTGCGCCCGCCGAGCGATTTGCTACTCGTTGGCGCCCGCAATAATTGCCGTTCTGCTCCGCTCATCGGGGCCATGCGATCGGGGCCGATCGCGTCGAACACATCGGTAGCCGTCACGATACCGACGAGGCGTTCGCCTTCCACCACCGGCAGCGATCCGATCAGCCGTGCCCGCATCTGATCGGCAGCATCTCGAAGGGTCGTGTTCGGCTCGGCCCGCAGGACTCGTCGCGTCATCAGGTCTCGCACGCTGCGACCCTCACGGAGCCGCGCGCCAGTCCTGCCGCCGAGGTCCCGTTCGGAGAGCACGCCGACGAGTCGCTCGTGATCCGTCACGACCAGGTGACGGATGCCGCGTCGTCGCATGCGCGTCCATGCTGCTGTCGCAGACTCTTTCGGGCCGATCGTCACGACTCGAGTCTGCATGATCTCGCCGAGTGGCCTAACGTCGGACTCATCGCGGTAGCGTCTGGCGCCATCCAAGTCGAGATGTGTTGGGCTGCTCATCGATTTCCCTCGTCGCGTACGTTCGGCTCATCGTTGCTCGCTTCCGTTCGAGCATGTGACATGCCTCGGGCGTCTCGGAAAGCCGCTGAGACCACTGAGAGACCGCGCTGAGAGCGCTGTCGTTGACGCGGCCGTCCGGCTGTCTCGGCGACACAGCGTTTTCCGGCAGCGGCAACGGCCCATCAGGCCTAACGTTGGTCTATCCGCCTAACGTCGCGATGAGCGTCGCGTATTCGCGCGGGCGCAAAGGTCGCCGGCAACTCCATCGACACGCGGCGCTGGCAATGGGATTGGCAGCCGCTATGTTCCAACGCGCGGCAATCTCGCCGCCAGCATTCATCGTCCCGCGCATGCCGACATCGCACGCCGTGGAGATCACCCGGCCAGAAAACGTCCCCACGACTCCGGCGGACTTCGACCCGCCGCTACGCTCATGTCGGTTGTGCGGCGCCACCGACATTCAGCGCTTCGACGTGGACTATCGCGGCGTGCAGATCAGCAAGTGCGGAGCGTGCGGCGTGAAGTTCATGAATCCGCAGTAC
>DATEGN010000328.1:0-4318 GCA_035280125.1 Gemmatimonadaceae bacterium
GGGCCACGGCGCCCCGCCCGTTGTCAGTGATGTCGATGTGCAGCGCGGCGCCCGAGACTCGTGCGGCGACGGTAACGCTGCCGCCGCGCTCGAGCGGCTCGATCCCGTGCTGGATAGCATTCTCTAAACAGGGCTGGAGGATCATATTCGGCACGAGAATCGAGCGCGAGTCGTCGTCGATCGCCCACTCGACGGTCAACCGGTCGCCAAAGCGCGCGGTCTGAATGTCGACGTAGCCGCGCAGAAAGTCGATCTCCTGCTCGAGCGCGATGTCCTGCTCGTCCATCCGGTCCAGCGCCGTGCGCAGCAGATCACCCAGTTGCGCCAGGACGCGGCGCGCGGTCACGACGTCTTCGGCCATGAGCGCGGATATCGTGTGCAGGGCATTGAACAGAAAGTGGGGCTGCAGTTGCCGTTGCAACACGTGCAGCCGGAACCGCGCCAACTCGACCTCCAACGCCGCCTCGCGTCGAGAGCGATCGCGGTAGGCGCTGTAGTAGACGAGCGCGTGATACAGGAGCGCCGCGATCAGAAACATGACGAGGTTGAGGGCGACCGTCTGGGGGAATCGGCGTCGCACCTCAGAGAGAAACGGTGCGCCAGACGTCGGGTCCGCGCCGAGCAGTCGCGCCAACGCCGTCATGATCACCGGGTCGATGACGCAGGCGATGACACCGGCGATGACCCACACGGGTACGCGCCACGCCAGATTGCCGGTGCCCAAACGCTGATACCACCCGAGCAGCGTGATCGCAGGAGCAAGCACGATCCAGGGTGAATAGAATATCAACCCACGCACGAAGATGTTCGCGATCGGCATGCGCGGCGTCTGGCCACTCATCGGCATCGAGAGCTCCTGCATCGTCATGAGGAGCGTGAGCAGCACCGTGCAGGCGATCGCGACCGCCACCGCGATCAGCACGTGCGAGCCAAGGCGAGCCGACGAGGAAGCGGCATTCACGGTTGCCATGCGCTTCCAACTTAACGCCGGCTCGCGCCATCGAGATTCTCATTCCTTCTTGGCGGTTTCAACGACTCTGGAGAACCCAGGGCTCTTTGGACGCGAATGACGCGAATCTGAAGCGAATCCAACTCTCCGCACCTGAATGCCTACTCGCCCGGCCAGCAGAGTTTGGACTTTGTCAAAGACAGCCACCGACAACAAGCGCCGCAACTCGGTCGGGAGAGAGGAGATCAGCTGTTGTCTTTTTCTTGCGGGTCAGCGACCAGATCCTGCGTGTGGCGCCAGATTCGTTGCCCGGCGGCGAGCATCGCCACAGCATCTCCAACGAACAGCTGTTCGTCCCTACCAGAGTCGAGGCAAGAAATCATGAACTTGCTCATCAGCCGTTCGACCGTACTTGTCGCCGTGGCGATCGCCTCGCTGCTCGCTGCCACTCCCGCGCGCGCTCAAAGCGACGAACGCGCAATTGTCGCTGCCGTCACGAAATTCCTGGACGGGCTTCGAATGCGCGACACTGCGCGCATGCGCTCGACCGTCGTCTCGGGCGCCACCTTCGTGCCCGTCGGCGGGCCCACGGGGCTGGAGGCTCCGTCCGCCATCGATGGTATCATCGAACGCACCGGCAAGGGTACCGGCCCCGGCATCGACGAGCGACTCGAAACGCCCAAGGTGCAGATCGACGAGCAGCTTGCCTCGCTCTGGGCGTACCGCACGCTGACGCTCCCCGGCCACACCATGATCGATGACTGTGGGCACGACGTGTACTTGCTTCGAAAGGGGCCGGACGGCTGGAAAATCTTTCAAATAGCGGGTACGAATCGGACGGAAGGCTGCAGGGCGATCGGCAAGTAAAGAGCGCGGCGCGACAACTGTCATGAGGAAATTTGAATGACACGGTTTGTGTCCGAGCTTGGCCAGGATGTTCGCTATGGTGTGCTTCGGGAATTTCGGGAAACTCGACAGCTCGAGACTCGAGCAGTTCAGAACTGAGACCCGGCCTACTCCGTGTGGCCCGCCGCCGTCGCACTCAGGATGGCGAGCCAAGACGCGAGACACGGGAGATTAGTCGCGAGCCGCGAGATCGAGATTCTCGTTCCTTCTCCCGCATGCCGCGATGTTAGGGATGTCGGTCGCGCGTAGAAGCAATCCATCTCGCGGCTCATCTTCTCACCTCGACAGCGAAGCTCAATCTCGATTCTCGCGGCTTGCTTCTCGTCGCTCGCGTCTTGGCTCGTCCTCGTGGGTGAGATGCTTGCCCACTGCACGGAGCGGGCAGGGATCTGATATCTCGAGTCTCGAATCTCGAGCTGTTGTCTTTTTCTTGCGGGTCAGCGATCAAATCCTGCTTGTGGCGCCGGATTCGTTGCCCGTCAGCGATCATCGCCACAGCGTGGAGTAACACGAATTCACATGCGGGGGAGAACTGGATGACACGGTTTGTGTCCGAGCTTAGCCAAGATGTTCGCTACGGTGTGCGCATGCTGGTCATGAAGCCCACACTCACGATCGTGGCTGTCCTGACGCTGGCTCTGGGCGTGGGAGCGAACACGGCCATTTTCAGTATCGTGGACGCCGTGTTGCTGCGTTCTTTGCCCTACCGCGATCCCGATCGTTTGGTACGAGTGTTCTTTAACGAGCCGGGCGTAGGATTGCGCGACGTTAGGTTTTCCGAGCCCGAGCTGGAGGACCTGCAGAAGCGAGCGGGCGTCTTTGACGATGTCACACCGATCTTCGAGGGTAGCGAGGACGTGATTGGCGACGGGCCGCCCGAACGGGTCGAGGGGGCCAACGGCAGTTTCAGCTACTTCTCGCTGCTGGGCGTGACCCCGCAAGTTGGGCGACTGTTTGGTCCGCAGGACTTTGTGCCTGGTTTCGCTTATCAGGTCGTGATCAGCGATGGCCTATGGCGCCGCGCCTACGGCGCCGATCCGAACATCGTGGGCCGAATCCTCCGACTCGACAATGATCCCGTGACGATCATTGGGGTTCTGCCGCGTGGATTTCGCCATCCTGGGCCGACGATTTCCGGCGACGTGGAGGTGTTTGGCGCCGGCGGATTCATTGGCGACCCTTTTCCGACGCCAATGCGTGGTCGGCGGATTCTCGTCAATGCAATCGGACGACTGAAACCTGGCCTGACACTCGTGCAAGCGCAGGCGCGGCTCACTGCCATGGCTGCCGAACTACGCCACGCCTTTCCCGGCGATTACCTGCCGCAGGCGCAATGGACAATCGAGATTCGACCATTGCAGGAAACGTTGGTGGGAAATGTTCGGCCCATGCTCCTGGTGTTGCTGGGTGCGGTTGTTCTGATCGTTTTGATCGTATCGTTGAACATTGCCAATCTCCTCTTGGCGCGCGCTTCGGGGCGACAACACGAGATGGCGGTTCGGTTGTCGTTGGGAGCGAGTCGCGGCCGTCTGGTGCGCCAGATGGTGACCGAGTCCATGCTGCTGTCGCTCATCGGCGGTGCTGCAGGAATCGCGACCGCAGTGGCGACGCTGGGTTTCATTCTGCGCTTCGTGCCATCAAACGTTCCCCGGCTCAACGAAGTACGAATCGACTGGGTGGTGCTGGCGTTCGCGCTGCTGATTTCCGTTCTCACCGGTTTAGTGTTTGGGCTTGCCCCCGCGCTTCATTCGGCAAAAGTCGCTCTCTCCTCGGCCATTCGCGAAGGCGCTCGAGGGTCCGGTTACAGCGCGAAGACCGGCCGAGTGCGGGATGTTCTCATCATCTCTGAACTGGCATTTGCGGTCATACTCCTGGTTGGCGCCGGCCTGCTGCTGCGTACGCTGCGGAATCTCTTGCGGGAGAATCCAGGGTTTAATCCGACTCAACTCGTGACGGCAAACATCCAGCTTCCGAATCCTAACGAGAGCGCAACGGACCCGTATCGCGATGTGCCTCACCGAGCCACCTTTGATCGTGAGTTGCTGCGGCGCATGACGGCAATTCCGGGAGTGGAACTTGCCGCAACCACTTCGGCGCTACCGAGCACCAATACCAACCCCAACGCGGTCGGTGGCGTGGCGAATGAGGGCTTTGCGATCGAAGATCGACCGGACGAGTCGTTGCATGATCTGCGGGCTGAGCGAATTCAGATAAGCCCCGAGTATTTCAAGGTGCTACAGGCGTCACTCCTACGCGGCCGGTCATTCACCGAGGACGATGAAGCCGGCAAACCGCTGGTCGCGATCGTCGATGAAAGCACCGCTCATAAGTATTGGCGAAACAGCCTAGACGCGCTGGGACGCCGCGTGCGGTTCAGACGAGATCCGACAAAGCCATGGACCACCATCGTGGGGATTGTGAAGGACATCAAGAGTGACGGTCTCGACATCGATGGCGTCCCCA
>DATEGN010000329.1:0-9677 GCA_035280125.1 Gemmatimonadaceae bacterium
CCCCTCTCGCGTACGATGCCTACGCGTCCTGCTGAAAAGCGTGAGCATGGACTAACACGGACAAAACACGGACACCACAACTGCCAGTTGTGTGTCCGTGTTTTGTCCGTGTTAGTCCGTGCTCACGCTTTTGACGTGCAGTGTCGGCGCCGACTCGGCGGGTAATGAAAAAATGAAGGTGCTCCCCTGACCCGGTATGCTCTCCAGCCATATCCGCCCGCCGTGCGCCTCGATGATGCCTTTGGCGATCGAGAGACCGAGTCCCGTACCGCGCTTGTTCGCGGTCCGCCGCGAGTGCCAGTAACGATCGAACACGCGTGGCTGATCAGCGACGGGAATGCCCGGCCCCGTATCTCGGACGGAAAAGACGACGCTCCCGGCGCGTGACTCCGCTCGTACCGCGATCCGCCCGCCATCGGGCGTGAACTTGAGGGCGTTGCGCAGCAGATTGCCGAGCACCTGAATGATGCGCGACCCGTCGACCGTGAGAGAGGGCAGTTCCGTCGACGACTGCGAGGTCAACTCGATACGCCGGCCAGTCGCCTCCACCTCGAACATTCGGAGCGCCTTCTCGACGATCGACGTCGCACTCTCCCGGTGCCGCTCGAGCGAGAGACGGCCGGCCTCGATGCTCGCCACGTCGAGCAGGTCCTGAATCAGGCGATTCATCCATTCGGTCGATTGGACGATCGTTGTGAGCAAGTTCTCACGCTCGGCGTTCTCGGCCCAGTTGTCGCGCAGCGCGCTCGCGCACATCGCGATCGCACTGATTGGGTTGCGCAGATCGTGCGACACGACGCCCAGCACCTGGTCGCGGCCCTCGGTGGCGCGCCGTGCCTCGCGATAGAGCCGCGCGTTCTCGAGCGCGAGCGACGCATGCGCCGCGAATTTCTCGGCGAGTAGCTGGGTATCAGCGCCGTACCTCGAACGGCCATTCAGCGCCACGAGTGTCACCGCGCCGAATGTTCGCTCACTGACCGTCAGCGGCACGACCAGCATCGAGCGGACGCCAAGCCTTTGCCAGCGTGTGAGGCTGTTCGGGTCTTCTTCATGCGCCTCGAGCCACGCGTCGTCAACCTGCTCCACGATCTCGGTCCGTCCACGGCGCATCACGTCGACCGCTGGAGAGAGCGAGTCCCACGTCAGATCCCCACCCGATGTGAGCGCGGCTCTGACTTCGTCACGGTTCGGCTCGGCGCCGTTGGCAACGCGCCGAACGAAATTCTGCCCGTCCAGCACATCGACGATCGACGCGTCCCCCAGCATTGGTGTCGCGCAGTCAGCGACTGTTTGCAGCACTTCCTCGAAGCCTAACGACGCCGACAGGCGTGCGGAGGTATCCGCGAGGAACTGCTCGCTCTCCTGCGCGCGACGCCGCTCGGTGATGTCCCGCACCACGGCGGTGTACACGCGGCGTCCGCCCGGCAGGTCAAGCTTGGAAATCGAGGCTTCGGCGGGGAATTCCGAGCCGTCACGTCGCCGGCCGGCCACCTCGCGACGATGCCCCATCCGCCGGGCCGATTCCGCCCCGCGCCCGAACTCCTCCACAAAAGCGTCGTGGCGCGGCCGGAATCGTTCCGGCAGCAGCGTGTTCAGGTGCTGGCCTAACGCTTCCCCGGACGACCAGCCAAAGATCTCTTCGGCGCCCTTGTTGAAATGGATGATGCGATGGGACTCGTCCACCGTGATCACCGCGTCGGCGGCGATCGCAAGGATGCCCGCGAACATCGCGTCGGACGCGTGGCGACCCTCCTCTAGCCGTTCCCGCTCGGCGAGAAGCGCTCGCACGGCGCGTTGCCGGTAGAGCGAGAATCCCACGGCGGCCAGGGCGGCGAGCAATGCCACGAGTCGCAGCCACGCTGCTCCGTCGGCACCGCGCGCCAGTTCCCGTAACGTGATGGCCAGCGGGACGACAAGGACCGCGAGGGCAACGATGAGTGCGATCGAGACCGTGCGGATCTTCAGGAAGGGCATACGGGCGAGAGCAGAATGCTTGCGGTCGCCGTGGCCTGCCAGAGTTTACGTCTTCGCGAGCAGCCCCAGCTTCAGCGCAAACTGCACGTAGTCCGAGCGGTGGGCAATCCCGAGCTTCTCCTGGATCCGCTGTTTGTACGTATCCACAGTTTTCGGGCTGATGAACAATTGTTCGCCAATTTCCGGCGCCGAGTAGCCTTGCGCAACGAGCCGCAGCACGTTCTGCTCGCGTTGCGTGAGTTGATCGAAGCGCTCTTGTTCACTGTGCGCCGCGGCACGCTTGGAGAGGTTTTGCGCGAGTACACGCGCGGCGGCAGGCCGTACGTACATGTCGCCACGGGCGACGGCACGTACCGCGTCGACGAGCTCGCGATCGGCAACGCTCTTTACGAGATACCCCGCCGCGCCGGCTTCCATGAGTGGGATGAGGTAGTCGTCCTCGAGATGCATCGTGAGCACGAGCACACGGGCGCGGAGCCCTTTCTGCGAGATCTCTTTCGTCGCCGCGATGCCGTCCACGTCGGGCATCGTTAGGTCCATGACGATGACGTCGGGATCGAGGCGCTCTGCCATGGCCACAGCTTCGCGACCATTCTGTGCCTCACCGATCACATGGATGTCGCGTGCCGCGCCCAGCACCGCTTTGAGGCCCGTGCGAACGACCGTGTGATCATCTGCGAGAATAACGCGGATCTCGCCATCACTCATGCGACACCCCATTCTGGTTGTGGAGACCATCCGTGAGAGGAACCGCGGCAGTGATGCGCGTTCCCGAGCCGACCCGACTCCGAATCTCGAACCGGCCGCCCGCAAGCGCGACGCGCTCGCGCATCGTGAACAAGCCCATGCCCGGTCGCCGTTGTTCCGCATCGTCGACGTCGAACCCCCGTCCGTCATCGACGACGTCGAGCACCGCGTCCTGCCCCTGCACCGTTAGGCGCAACTCGACATGATCGGCAGCGGCATGCTTGACGACATTGTGAACCGCGGTCTGTGCGACCCGATACAGTACCGCCGCCGTCGTCGGGGGGAGCGCCTCGGCATGCGCATCCGACGTTACCTCGACCTCGATACCGCTCGCGCCGCCCACCTCGCGTCCGAGCTTCTTGAGCGCCGCAACCAATCCAAGGTCGTCGAGCACGCGAGGATGCACGGTGTGCGACAACAACCGGACCTCTTCCAAAGTTGCCTTCGCCTGGTCGCGCATGGACTCGAGACGCTCGGTGAGCGGGGGGTCGTTCGAATCGCGGGCCGCCGCGCTGAGCTGAAGGACCAAGGCCGCGAGTTGCTGCGCGGTGGAGTCGTGTAACTCTCGAGCGAGACTGGCACGCTCGCGATCGCCGGCATCGATCACCGCCGACGCGAGCGCTCGCATCCGCGTCCGGTCCGCGACGAGGCCATCGAGCAGAAGATTGAACGTCGTGCCGATCCGTTTCATGTCTCGATCGGCGACCGGCGATGCGTCAACGCGAGCGCCAAAATCGCCGCGCCACACACGGGAGGCAACAACTTCGATACTTCGCAGTGGCCTCAGCGCGATGGATGCGAGGACAGCGAACAGCACCATTGCCGCGGTTCCGGCGACGATCATTCCTATAGCCGAGTGACCGGCTGCATAGGCGCGCGCGATGACCACGCCGAGGGCGAGCGCATTCGCGCCCACCAGCTTGATCGCGAGCGGAATGCGTAGTGCTGTCGATCCCATGGGCTGCGAGCCAAGCCGCGGCCCGTCGGACCTCGTCAGCCTCGGTCGCGCTGGAAGACTGGAATGTTGTGCCTGACCAATGACGGACACCACTGAATCCTGCTCCTGAAGGTCCTCGAATAATCAACCGCGCAAGAGGGATTTACCTTCGGGGACAGCCTGAATCTATGTAGGGGAACACCGGACAAGCGGATAGGCGAGCGCCCAATGGCGAGGAAGTCGGGCGGTAAGGCACATTGCTTTCGAGCCGATCATGCGCCGATTCCCGAGCGGAGCCGATCGATGAAAAATCCGACCAAGAAACGAGCACGAACCAAAGCAAGCGCTTCCGAGTCAGCGGCTCCCAAATTTCGCGCGCTCTCTCGGGCGGAATGTGAATCGCTCCTCGAGCGAAACAAAGTTGGACGTCTGGCATTCACCTTTCACGACCGCGTCGACATCGAGCCGGTGCACTACCTCTACGCGGACGGCTGGCTGCACGGTCGAACCAGTACAGGCACCAAGGTCGCGACGCTCCTGCATCACCCGTGGGTCGCATTCGAGGTGGACGAGGTGCAGGGCCTCTTCGATTGGCAAAGTGTGGTCGTGCATGGCGCCGTGTACATCCCGGACGTCGACGGCTCTGCGTCAGATCGGTCTGCTTACATGGGAACGCTCGAACTGATTCGCGAGCTGGTTCCCGATGCGCTCGAAGAAAGCGACCCAACACCAGCTCGTCAGGTGTTGTTCAGAATTCACGTGGACGAGATGACGGGGCGGGAATCGAAGACAGGGTAGCGGATAGTGGGTAGCGGGTAGGGTCACCCACTACCCACTACCCACTACCCACTACCCACTACCCACTACGCTCTACCCACCACCGCTACCCTCGACCCTCATGGCACTCCGGCCAACATGCCGTCGATCGCTTCGAGGCCTGCTGGGCTGTTGTCCAGCGCTTCACCAAACCAATGTTCGGCTTCGCGCCCCACCTGATCGAGCGCCCGTGGCTCGTCCAGCAAGTGGCCCGCGTTAGGCACCACCTCGAGTCGCGCGGTCTCCGGCAACAGCCAGTAAGCCCCCCGGCTTGCCGCCATGTGCGCGGTATCACGCTCGCCCACCAGCAGGAGCACATCTGCTCGCACATTATGAAGCTGCGGCACGACGAGATCCACCCGGGCGCCACGACAGACCACCGCTCGCACCTCGTCAGAAACGGAGGCCGCGGCGAGAGCCGCTCCCGCGCACAGACCGCTCGCGAAGTAGCCAATTTCGAGATCTCTAAACGCCGGCCGGCCACGCAACCATTGCGTCACTCTCACCAGTCGCGACGCGAGCAAGCTCTGATGGAAGCGCAGCTCCGATGTCTCGGCGTCCTCCGCGGCTTCCCGTGGTGTCAACAAATCGACGACGAGCGTCGCAAAGCCTTCATTGGCCAGGTAACGAGCCAGATATCCGTTCGTCTCGTCGTAAAGATGATTTCCATCACCATTGGCGATGATCACCAACCCACGATCATTCTCCTTGAGAGTCAGCCGCGCGCTCAGGTAAACCGACGCGACCGGAATCTGCATCGCGATGCCCTCGCTTCGATTTGTGTATCGCATGGTCGCCATGTGCCCTCCAGTTCCAACCGTTCGCGTCTTGGTGCTTGCGTTGTCCCACGATGCCTTGCACGCGGTTCGCGCGAAGTCGGGGAATGGTGGATTTTGCGTAAGGGCCACAGCCAGAAACTCATACTCGCCGTAGTCTTTTTTCCGACACGCCGATTCGCGTCGGAGAATCCCCTACGAGAAAGTGACCTAAGCCCGACTGACGACACTCGAGCGTCGTGCCATCCTCATCTCGAGTGCTCCAGGATGATCATATGCCGACAGAAACGATTCGCGTGATGCTCACAGACGACCACCACGTCGTTCGTACCGGGCTCCGCGCCGTATTGGGATCCGCAAAGGACATTGTCGTCGTTGCCGAAGCGGCGAGTGGTCGCGAGGCGATCGCCCTCGCCGCCCGCGTGCAGCCCGATGTGATTCTCATGGATCTCTCCATGAGCGACATCGACGGACTCGAAGCGACACGACAGATCACCGCAACGGAGCCGCATCCACGGATACTCGTCCTCACGATGCACGAGGAGGAGGACTATCTCGCGGAAGCTCTCAAGGCCGGTGCATCGGGCTATCTGGTCAAGAGCGCCGCGCACCAGGAGTTGGTCGATGCGGTACGCGCGGTCGCCTACGGTGACGTGTACGTCCGTCCAGCCGCCGCGCACGTGCTCGCCCAACGTATGAGAAGCGCCGATCGATCCAAAAGTGATCGGACAATGTTCGAGAAGCTCACCGAACGCGAGCGCGACGTGCTCGTTCTCGTCGCACAGGGGTATTCGGCGCCCGACATCGGTGAGCGGCTTTCGATCAGTCCAAAGACGGTCGACACGTACAAGCAGCGCATCAACGAGAAGATCAGATTAGCAGCGCGACCGGACTACGTTCGCTTCGCGTTGAGATTGGGGCTGCTGACGGCGGAAGCGGAGAGCGTGACGTAGACGAGCGAAGGGGCTAGAGCATAGGGGCCAGGGATTCACGAGCTAGCCCCTATGCTCTGGCCCCTAACCCCTTCGCCCGTTTAGCCACGGCTCGCGCGTAAGGCGTTGGCGATCGACGCAATGTCGATCACCTCCTGCAGCAAGGCACCAACCGTCGGCACGATCGCGCCAAACGATGCGGCGATCATTGCAATAATGCTCAATCCGAGCCCGAGCCAGATGCTCTGGCGCGCGACGCTGAGCGTGTCTCGACCGATCTCGACCGCATCCGCAACGCGCGACAGATCGTCGGCGAGTACGACAACATCGGCCGCTTCCGCCGAGATGCCGCCGCCACCCTGACTCGCGAGGGCCACACCGACATGCGCAGCGCTCAGCGCGGGGGCGTCATTCGTTCCATCGCCGACCATCAGCACCTGACAGCCCTCGCGGACGAGCTGCTGCACGACCGTCACTTTGCCCTCGGGCAGGAGATCACCGCGTGCTTCCTTGATTCCAGTCTCGTGCGCAACGGCGCGAACGTTCGGGGCATGGTCGCCGGAGAGCAATATGGTACGCTCGATGCCTAACGCCTGGAGCCGGTCGAGCAACTCGCGCGTTTCGGGGCGAGTGCGATCTGAATATTCGACTGCGCCCGCCAAACAGCCGTCGATCGCGACGTAGGCGCGCAATCCGACGTCGCTGCGCTCCAGGCGCGACAGCACGTTTGGATTGGCTCGGGCCCGCTCGAGAATGAACGCCCTCGATCCAACCGAGACTTCGTGTCCCTCGACTTCCGCAGTCACGCCTCGGCCAGGAGCTTCGACGTGGGCACGCGCCATCGGCAGTGTCGAACCGGAATCCAACGCCGCGTCGACGAGCGTGCGCGCGAGCAGATGACTCGAGCCTTGCTCCACGGCGGCAGCGAGACGCAACAGTTCGGCTTCACTCACTCCGCCGGTCGTGAGCACACGCCGTACAAGCGGTTTGCCGATCGTCAGCGTCCCCGTCTTGTCGAAGAGCGCGACATCAATGCTGCTCAGCTCCTCGAGTGCGCCGCCATGCCTGACGATGATCTGACGGCGCGCCGCGCGACTGATGCCACCGATGATCGCGATCGGGGTCGCGAGAATGAGCGGGCAGGGCGTGGCCACCACCAATACCGCGAGCACGCGCGTCGCGTCTCGGGTCGCAAGGTATGTCACGATGCAGACGAGCAGCGTCGCCGGCGTGAACCAGACCGCATAACGATCGGCGAGTCGCACCAGCGGCGCCTTGGTTGCCTGCGCCGTACGTACCAGCTCGACAATTTTCGCGTACTGGCTGTCCTCGGCGCGGGCGGCCGCGGTGATCGTGAGAACGCCGTCACCGTTGATGCTTCCGCTCAGGAGCGACGTGCCCGGTGTTGCCGAGAGAGGAACGGGCTCGCCGGTAAGGCGCGCGACGTCGACGAGCGAGGTGCCGTCGCGAACGATCGCATCACTCGGCACCAGTTCCCCGGGGCGGACGAGCAGCGTATCCCCGATCTCGATCGCGCTCACGGGGACATCCTCGACCGTCGTTAGGTTTCGCCCGCCGAGGCGATGGGCAATGCGTGGCGCCGCGGCCTCGAGCTCGCGCAATGCCGCTGAGGCACGCCCGGCGGCGTAGTCCTCGAGCGCCTCACCGCCCGAGCGCATGAGCACAATGACGAGACCTGCCAATGGCTGACGCAGCAGCACGGCTCCAACGATCGCGAGGACAGCCACGACGTCAGTGGCCCAGTGGCCCTGGCGAGCTTCGAGCATCGTGCGCCACACGATCGGAGCACCGGTGATGATGAGGCCGACGAGCCACACGGTCGGCGCCCACGCGGGAAGAACGAGGTTCAGGATGAACCCGGCAATGATGACGCCGATGCTCGCGGCAGCGAGTACCGCTCGCGGCGAGCGGGCGAGCGCCGTTACGCTGCCGGCGTTGGTGCCCGCGATCGCCGCGTCGTCCATCATCGTAATAGCGTCAGAATGGTTTGGCCGCTGCCGTGATGCAGCCGGAGCGCCACGTCGTGGCCATCATGATCCGTGAGTACGTCCAGCGAGTCGACGTCACTGACGCTGCGCGATAGATGCGGCTCGCCGGCGCCCAGCTCACCAAGCATGATCTCGACGCGCTCATCGACCGGATCGAACGTGACGCCTAACAGAGGATAGTCTTCCTCCTGTGCCTGCGCGCCAAGCTCGGGATCGTCGACCTCGAGACGTGTGCGGCGACCAACATTCGATTGCGTGAAGTCGTCGAGCACCTCGCGCCAACGTGCGCGCTCGAGCTTCAGTGTCGCTCCCGAGGCCGCATCGTTCCGATCAGAGTGAGCGGTGTCGGGTGGAATCACGAGCACGGCGCACGTCGCCATTCGGAGGAGCTTCGTGGTCACGCTACCGATGACTAAGCGCGTCACGAATCCGTGTCCATGGCTCCCGGTGGCGATGAGATCGGCTCCCGAACGCGCCGCATAGGACTGGATTTCTTTCGCGGCATCGCCGCTCAGGATGACGTGCTCGACCCGCACGTCCCGCGGCACGTCGAGCCGCGACGCGAATCGGTTTAGGGCATGACGGACATAGCGCGCGTAATCCTCTTCCGAAACCCACGCGTCGAAGAGCAAACGGTCCGTCGGGATCACGTGCACGAGCTCGAGCAGGCCATCGTCGGCGAGCAATCGAAGCGCGCCCTGCGCCGCGCGCACGCTTCCCTCGCTGAAATCCACGCCGACCACGGCGTGCCGCGGAACCGCCGCGCCACACTCCGGCACCGCGAGCACGGGTACCTGACTCAGTCGAGCGACTTTCAGCGCCGTCTCATCGCCAAAGATGCGATCGACGAGCTCATGGCGGCCAAGCCCGACGATGACGAGCCTCGCCTGTTTGTCCGCGGCGGTCTCGGCGATTATGCGCGCCGGCTCGCCGGTCAGCACTTCACATGCGTCAATGCGCGGTCGGTCCTCGCCAATCAAGGTGCACTGCTCGCGGACGCGTCGCACGAGATCCTCCCGTATGCTCTCCCCGACCTTGGGGTCGAGGATCATCTGGCTGTCTGGGATGACAGGCATCGGCGGCTGATGAACGGCCATGACACGCATGGCGCTGCCCAGCCGTTCGGCAAGCGCGCGCGCCGTCTTGAGTGCGCCACGCGATTGGGGCAAGCCATCGGTCGCGACAATGATCGGCTCTGATGTCCTTGCCGGCTCGGTCTCGACTCGCTTCTCTGTCACGGTTTCCATACGCCCTCCCTGATTACCTAACGAGCTGGTCTTTCCTCG
The DNA here is from genome assembly GCA_035280125.1 of Gemmatimonadaceae bacterium. Classification (GTDB taxonomy): domain Bacteria; phylum Gemmatimonadota; class Gemmatimonadetes; order Gemmatimonadales; family Gemmatimonadaceae; genus AG2. The sequence goes on from DATEGN010000329.1 coordinate 9,478, forward strand.
CGACCCGACGTCCGCCTTCGGTCGCGCGCTCTCTCCCTGGACCGTGCAGTGGCACGCGCCCGAGGACAATTGGTCGTTGGCAACCAACCGCATGAACTCGAGAAGACAGTACGATTTGGCGCGAGCGCCAACTGTCAGGCGGAACGCGGAAGGTTCGTCCGGGATACGCCTCGGCCTCACCATCATCCGAACTGGTCGGC
>DATEGN010000330.1:0-5173 GCA_035280125.1 Gemmatimonadaceae bacterium
TCGGCCACGCTGTCGTCGTGTTCGAGAAGGCCGATCGCGTGGGTGGCTTGTTGCGTTACGGCGTTCCCGATTTCAAGCTCGAGAAGAGCGTTCTCGACCAGCGGCTCGCGCAACTATCGGCCGAAGGCGTCGTCTTTCGCACCGGAGTGAACGTCGGTGAGCATGTGGGCGCCGACGAGCTGAGATGCGAATTCGATGCGGTGTTGCTCGCCGGCGGCGCCGAGGCGGCGCGAACCCTCGACATCCCTGGATCCACGCTCGGCGGGATCCACCTCGCGATGGATTATCTGATTCAGCAGAACCGTCGTCTCGCCGGTGAGGTATTCGATGAGCAGATGATCATCAATGCCCGCGGCAAGCGCGTGATCATCATTGGCGGCGGCGATACCGGCGCCGACTGCGCTGGCACCGCACTCCGGCAGGGTGCCCGAAGCGTGCAGCAATTTGTGCTCGCGGCGCAGCCATCAGCGAGCCGCGACGCGTCGACACCCTGGCCGCTCTGGCCGATGCAGCTCCGCACCTCCCACGCGCACGAGGAAGGGTGCTCACGCGAGTGGAGCGTCTCGACGACGAGATTCTCTGGAAAGAATGGACGCGTTGAACACCTTCACGCGATTCGCCTCGAGACGCGTGCGATCGCTGATGGCCCGTCACGCGTGGCGCCCATGCCGGGCACCGAGTTCTCGCTGCGCGCCGACCTCGTGCTCGTCGCGATCGGATTTGCCGGCCCGATCGAGAGCGCCTTACTGGACAGGCTCGGCGTCACGCGGACCGCGGATGGTTTGGTTGCGACTGACACGGCGCATCGGACGAGCGTACCTGGTGTCTTCGCCGCCGGTGACATGCGGCGTGGCGCGTCTCTTGTCGTATGGGCAATTCGTGAGGGACGAGACGCCGCGCACGCGATCGATCAAGAGCTCCGCGCTTCCGTTGCGCGGACTTGTTAGGCAGCGGCTCAGATCGTTGCGGCCCCACGCTTGTCGTGCGCGCTCTCATGCCGATGACGCCGCACGCACCCGGTCGTGCCATTAGATCTTCGGCCTACACTGACAACGTGAAGCGAATCTAGGGCAGGGCATGCCGGATGCCCTCTCCGCTGTGTCGCGGCGACGATGCCGTTTTTGGAACGACCGGGACCGGCGGTTCACTGCTTCGACTGGAACGACTCCTAGAGTGAGTCCTGCTCCATCGACGAGAGGCGGCCGCAACGTAGGAGGAGCAATGCGAATTGGGTTTTCGAGTAGTTCTGCGATCGGCCTCGCGATCGCTCTGACCTTGGGCGGCGTGTCGACTGTGGGCGCACAGCAGGCGGACACGACTCACCAAGTCACCAAGACCACGAAAGTGAAGGTGAAGAAGACGATCTCGGCGAAGCGCATTCCTGTTACCAAGGAATCACCGGGAGAAGTCGCGCCGCCGCCGGCAGTAAACCAGGACTCCATCGCTGCGGCCGAGCGTGCACGGCAGGATTCCATCAATGCTGCCAACGAGCGAGCACGACAAGACTCGATTGCACGCGTCGAACAGATGCGTCGTGATTCCATCGCCGCTGCTGAGCGGCGCAAGCAGGACTCGATCGCGGCTGCTGAGCGAGCGCGTCAGGATTCCATCGCACGCGCCGATTCGATTGCGGCCGCAGAACGAGCACGGATTTCGTGGATGCGAAAGCACGGAGGCTGGTACATGGGAGTCGGTGGCGGCGTGTCGATACCCACTGGCAACTTCTCGAATGCCGCGTTCAACAGCGGAGGATACAGTACGGGTTGGAACATCACGGTTCCGATCGGCTACGACTTCGATAAGTCCATCCTTGGTTTCCGGCTCGACGGAACGTTCGATCAGCTCAATGGGAGGGAGTTCAATTCGAACTTCAGCGCGCCGAACCTCGACGTCTGGGGAATTAACCTCGATGCCAGACTGCGCGTGCCGTTGGGCCGCACTTTCAGTCGGTTCTATGTGCTTGGCGGAGGCAGCTGGAGCGACGCCCGAGGCTACTTCACGGATTTCTCGAACCCTGACGCTCCCACGAATAAGAGCAGTCAGAGTCGGTGGGGCTGGAATGCCGGCGGCGGCTTCAATTTCAACTGGGGCTACATGGTCGGTCTGTTCGTGGAATCCCGCTATATCTGGATAAACGCCGATAATCAAAGCGGTTTCCCGTTCAATAGCAGTCAGTGGGTGCCGATAATACTTGGCGTCACTTTCTAATCGAACGATGGACGGACGAGCAAAGGGGCAGCCGATGGCTGCCCCTTTTCTATGATTTGGCTTTCGTTAACCCTTTGGGCTGATCCGCTGTCGAAGTCGCATGCACATTCGACAAGACATCGGCTACGCCATCCGCGGGCTCCGCCGGGCACGGGCCTTCACGGCAACCGTAATGATCACGCTTGGCCTCGGGATCGGCGTCAACGCCGCGATGTTCGGGGCGATCGATCGGTTGATGTTCCGCCCCTTCCCTCTTTTGCGCGATCCTGGTGCGGTGCATCGCGTCTATCTGCAATTCGATCGTGGCCGGCTAATTACATCGTCGCTTTACCAGTACGCCCGCTATCTCGACCTCGCCCGTTGGACCAACTCGTTCTCGCAATATGCGGCCGTCTCCGAATGGCGACTTGCCGTAGGACCGAGCGATGCTGGACGCGAGCGCCAGACCGCCGGCGTGAGCGCGTCGTTCTTCTCCTTCTTCGACGCACATCCCGCGCTGGGAAGGTATTTCGATACGACCGAAGACTCCGTGCCGCGCGGCGCCGACGTCGCCATCCTGGGCTACGACTACTGGCAATCGGTGATGGGCGGTCGGAATGTGCTGGGTGAGAAGATCCAGGTTGGGCCACGCCTGCTCACGATCGTTGGTGTCGCGGCAAAGGGATTCGTCGGCATTACGGAAGGCGAGCCGCCAGCCGTGTTCGTTCCCATCACTACCTATGCGTACATGCTCAACCAGGGCGATGCCCAAAGCTTCGCGCGGAGCTACCACTGGGACTGGATGAGCATGGTCGTACGACGGAAGCCTGGCGTCACCGTCGCCACAGCCTCCGCGGACCTCACGAACGCCTACGTCCGTAGCTGGAGCGCTCAGCGACTCCTCGACTCCTGGTTGCCGCCAGCGTCGTCGCGCCGGCCGCGTGCGATTGCGGGCGCGGTGCGGCTCGCCGGTGGTCCGGATGCTGGCCTCGAGTCGCGGACGCTGCTCTGGGTCGGCGGCGTCGCCGTGACGGTGCTGCTCATCGCCTGCGCCAACGTTGCCAATCTCATGGTCGCTCGCGTGCTCCGGCGTCGCCGCGAGATTGCCGTGCGGCTCGCGTTAGGCATCAGCTACCGTCGCCTCGCGACGCAGTTTCTTCTCGAGAGCGCGCTGTTGTCCCTGCTCGGGTGCCTAACGGGGATTCTCGTTGCCGTGTGGGTTGCGGCCGGGTTCCAGCGGCTGGTCGTTCACGAAGGCTCGGTGCTCGATTGGCAAACGCTCGCTATCGCCGTCATCTTTGCCGGCGTTGCCGCCATTCTCACATCGATCGGGCCAGCACTCCTGTCCGTTCGCGGCGATCTGTCCAGCGTCCTGCGCGCCGGTATGCGCGACGGCAGCTACCGGCGTTCACGCACGCGGTCAACGCTGCTCATAGCCCAGGCCGCCCTTTCCGTGGTCCTGCTCGTTGGCGCGGGACTGTTCGTCCGCAGTCTCGACAATGTGCGGTCGCAGCGACTCGGCTGGGAGGCGGGTCCCGTGCTGATCGCAACGCCGAACTATCGTGGACTCGTCCTTGACAGCGGTGCGGCAACGGCCTTTCGCGCTCGCCTCCTCGCGACCGCGCAGGCCATTCCAGGCGTTCAGTTCGCCGCGCGCGTGAATGGTCTCCCCTTCGGTACGAGCACCTTTTCGCTTTTCGTCGCCGGCGTCGATTCGGTGCAACGGCTTGGCCGTTTCAACTATCAGGCAACGACCCCGGACTACTTCAACGTTGTCCAGACGCACGTGATTCGCGGCCGGGGATACACAACGAGCGAGCGCGGCACGTTAGGCCGAGTCGCCGTGATCAGCGAGTCCATGGCGCGCGTGTTGTGGCCTGGCCAGGACGCCCTTGGCAAGTGCTTCCGCCTCGAGGCAGACACGATGCCGTGCACGACGGTAATTGGAATCGCCGAGGATGCGGTGCAATACAGCATCAGTGACAATGAGCGACTTTTGTACTATATGCCCGACGATGCACCGCCCTCGATTCGTCCAGGTAATCGGCTCCTGCTGCGCGTGACGGGCGACGCGCCCGCCCAGATCGAACGCATTCGTCGCTCGCTGCAGTCAGTGATGCCCGCGCCCGCGTACGTCACCGTCTCGACCCTCGAGGACCTCGTCGACCGCCAACGGCGTTCGTGGCGACTCGGTGCCCAGGCGTTCAGCGCCTTCGGCGTACTCGCGCTTCTCGTGGCCGCGGTCGGCCTGTACGCGGTAATCGCGTACGACGTCGAGCAGCGCACGCACGAGCTGGGCGTACGCGTCGCGCTCGGCGCGCGGACGCGGAACATCATTGGCCTTGTCGTCGAGCAGGCAATGACATTCGCGACGGTGGGCGTGGCGCTCGGTGTCGCCACCGCCCTGTTGCTGGCACGTTGGGTCCAACCACTCCTGTTTCAGGAGTCGCCCCGCGACCCCACGATCTACGGTCTTGTCGCCTTCGTGCTTGGGGTCGTTGCCCTCATCGCGAGCGCAGCTCCGGCGATTCGAGCATCCCGCTCAGATCCGTGCACCGCGTTGCGAGCTGAATGACCGCGTCTTAGCCGTGCAAGGCGCTTACCGGATCGACCCGGACGGCGCGACGAGCGGGAAGATAACAGCCAACGAGTGCGGCTCCTGCGAGCAAGCAGATCGCCGCACAGAAGCTGAGCGGATCCGTGGCTCGTACACCGACAAGGAGACCACTCATCCCACGTGACACGATGGCTGCTCCGATCAGACCAACCATCACGCCGGCACCGACGAGATTCACCGCCTGACGCAGTACCATGGTCATGACGTCCGTGGGTCCGGCGCCCAGTGCCATTCTGAGTCCGATCTCGTGTGCGCGCTCGCTGACCATGTACGACATCACGCCGTAGATCCCAAGAGTGGCAAGGAACATTGCGGTCACCGCGAAAATCGCGATGAGCTCCATGGAGAATCGTCTGATGGCCAGCGAAT
>DATEGN010000331.1:0-17053 GCA_035280125.1 Gemmatimonadaceae bacterium
GAAGGCCAGGTCGGGATCCGACAAGTAGCCACGGCCAGTCCGCGCCACGGGATTGGTCAGCCCTGCCGGCACGACAAACGAATCTCCGTCCCCGCTTGCAAAGAGCGAAGGATTCTCGACCCGCGAGTCGCTATTGGGATAGGGCGTAATGGCAAGCCAAACGCGCTGGCCATTCCAGGGCGACGGAAAAGCGACAGCGCTGGGGTGAACGACCTGCTTCGAGTTTTCGTAGGTGTCGAACTCGATGGGGACAGGCTTTCCGAGAGCGGTCGTGAACAGACTGTCCTCTTCGAGAAGGACGTCGCCGTCACTCGACGGTCTCGTTACTCGATCCGTCGAACAGCCGCTCGCCCACGCGACGCCAAGAAAAACCATGGCGCCAAGTGCGCGGTGGAGTCGTGCGCGAGTGTGATGGCGGGCGAAGACCAATCTTTGACTCCCAAGGCGCGGCGGCGCGGATTGGAGAGCAGCGCGACCGGTAACCGGTGCGCCGAGAGCTCGTCAGGAACTCGGCAAGGGACGGGCGTATTGTAGTAGACTTCCCCTTCGCGAGCTAGATCAATTTTCATTTGCGGCCGGGTTGCACTCGTTTGGCGCCACCTGGGAAAGCGAGCGACCCGACTGACGGATGGGGGAGACTGGTGATCGACGTGACCGATACCGGCACAGCTGGTAGTCGTGCCCACGGCCTGACGAAGGCGACACCCGCAGTTCATCAGTCACCGCGACATTCACCTGCGCATTCAGAACATCGCGTCGTGTCGCGACGGCGGCTTCGTTCCCTCGACGTTTTTCGTGGCCTCACGATTATCGGGATGCTTCTCGTCAACGATCCCGGCAGCGCGAACAGTGCCTACGCTCAGCTCCGACACAGCGCCTGGCATGGGTGGACGGTCGCAGATCTGATCTTCCCTTTCTTTCTCTTCGTCGTCGGCATCACGACGCACCTCTCACTTCAAGCACGCACGGCGCGGGGTGATCGAGATGGCGCGCTGCGCCGACAAATATTGAGAAGAGGGGCGATCATTTTTGGACTCGGCCTGCTTTTGAATTGGTTCCCCTTTTATCAGTACGGTCCAATCGCGGACAACGCCTCGCCCGATTTTCTCGATCATATCGTTGCGCGACTGATGGTCCTGCGCCTCCTCGGCGTTTTGCAGCGCATCGGTCTCGCATACGTCGCTGCAGCTTTGTTGTCATTTCGTGCGCCGACCAAACGCGTCATCGGCATCGTCGTGACAATTCTGATTGGGTACTGGCTCGTGCTGACGCTCATACCGGTGCCCGATCAAAACGAGATTGGGGCTCGATTGCTCGACCAGCCAGCGCGAACGCTTGCCGCCTGGGTCGACCAGCTGACGCTCGATTTCTCGGAGTATGGACTCGGAAATCACATCTGGCAGAACACGTTGGTCTACGATCCCGAAGGTCTCCTTTCGACAATCCCGGCCATCGCAACGACGTTGATCGGCGTCCTTGCGGGGCGCTGGTTAGGCAGCCTGCGCCCGGTCACTGCGCGTCTATTCGGACTGTTGAGTGGGGGCGTACTGCTGACCGTCATCGGACTTCTCTGGAACGTCGCATTTCCGATCAACAAGAATCTCTGGACGAGCTCGTTCGTCGTCTTCACCGCTGGCGTGGCGCTCTTGCTGCTCGCGTCGATTGCGTGGGTCGTCGACGTAAAGCGATGGACGAGTTGGACGCAGCCCTTAGCGGTGTTCGGCATGAACCCGATCACCGCGTACGTCGGCGCGGAGCTCACGGCCATTCTCTTCGACTCGACGATCAAGCTGCGGGTCGATGGTCGTTTGCGCTCGTTTCACGAGCTGGTATACGAGCGTCTGCTCGCGCCCAGGATGGAAGCGAGGTTGGCGTCGCTCGTTTACTCGCTGCTCTTCGTGGCGCTCTGGTACTTCTTGTTGCTGCCGCTCTATCGTCGCGGAAAGGCGCTCAAGATCTGAGGCGAAAGCCACTGGACATCCGTCACGCGAACACGCAACCTGAATCGAACTTCAACCGGTGACCCAACCCATGCGCCGAGTTCTCACTGTCCTATTCGTATCAGTGCTACCGTGCGTCGCCGCCGCGCAGACGGCGCCCGTCGCCGAGGCTTTCAAGCAAAACGCTCAAAACGTCACGAAGAATCTCATCGCCTCCGCTGAGGAAATGCCGGCAGACAAGTATTCCTATGCCCCAACGCCGGCGCAGATGAGCTTCGCGCACGTCGTGACGCATCTCATCGAGGGCAACGATTATCTGTGCGGCAAGATCGGGGGCACCACGGCGCCGACGCGGACCAAGGTCGACACAACCTCTGGAAAAGAAGCGCTCGTCGCGCGACTCAAGGAGACATTCCAGTTCTGCGAGCAGTCTCTCGCTTCGCTCGATGACTCGAAGCTCAACGAGAAGATTCCGTTTTTCGGTGGTAAGCCCTGGACGCGAGCGGCGATCATGACCCTCACGACGGGCGATTGGGCAGACCACTACAGTCAATCAGCGATCTACCTGCGCCTCAACGGTCTCCTTCCGCCGAGCGCGAAGAAAGCGTCGATGTAGCATTCGCTAATCATCGTCGTTCGCGCCGCGCAGCTTCTTGATCAGTGTCGGCGCGAAGGACAGCGCGAACAAGGCCGCGACGACGAGTCCGGCCACCACGAACGCGCGCCGGTCGCTCTGGGTGATACCGGCCATCACGCGCTCACCGACGTACACCGCGGCGACGGTGCCCGGCAAGATGCCTACTGCTGTTCCAGCGAGAAACGGCAAGAACGGCAGGTGGGCGACGCCTGCTCCATAATTGAAGATCCCGAATGGCATGATCGGGAGAAGCTGCAGCCGCATCGTCGTCAAAAAGACGCTGCCGTGCCGCAGGTCGCTCAGTTTCGTGTGAAAGCGACCGAGGAGCCGACGGGCGACGCCGGACCATGCCGAGCGCGCGAGATAGTAGCCAGCACTGGCACCGATGAGAGAGGCGATCAAGACATACAGCGTGCCGCGCATGACACCGAAGACCGCGCCCGCGCCATAGGCGAGGGGTGAAACGGGTGCCGCGAGCATTGCGAGACCGGCGTAAACCGCGACGAATATTGGGCCCAGCCAAGGAATGTCCTGCACTCGCGCGGCAGCCGCACCCAGCTTCTGCGGATTCTTGAGATCGAAGTAGCCGTGGCGCCAGGCGAGAATGATGAACAGTGCCAGTGCGACCAACGGCAGCCCGGCGCGAATCCAGTCCGAGACTCGCGCGGGCTCGTGAGACTCGGCCCCGTGATGATGCGATCGGTGGCGCTTGGCAGGTGCCTCGGCCCCGGACTTCGATTGATTGGCTGATGTCACGTGGTTCTCGAGTTATTCCCGAATCCACGAGCAAGGCATGCGCCACCGCCAGTGGTGACGTATCTTCGCGCAATCGCGTGTGTTCCGCTCCTTTCCCCGATGCCGACCAAATGCGCTCGAGATTCCGGTTCTTGCCTCCTGCTCTCGTCCTGACCGCAGTACTGGCTCAGCAGTCCGCCGCGGCGCAACAGCCACCCGCCGGAGCGCGCGTCCGCGCGCAGGCCCGTGTCTATCGTGAGCATAACGAGGCGGCAATCCTCGGCGAATTCGCCACACTCCTGGCCATTCCCAATCTCGCAAGCGATTCCGCCAATATTCGACGCAATGCGGATCGGCTGATCGAAATGCTCAGCGCGCGAGGCTTTCGGAATACACGCCTGCTGAGCGTGCCCGGCGCTCCGCCAGCGGTGTACGGCGAGCTGCCTTCGCCAGGCGCCACGCGTACGCTCGTGCTCTACGCACATTACGATGGTCAGCCGCTCGATCCCAAGCAGTGGGCTTCGCCGCCATGGTCGCCCGTACTGCGCGACCGTCCCCTCGACGAGGGCGGCAAGGAGATTCCGCTTCCAGCGCCAGGTGCGGCGGCACGAATCGATCCTGAATCCCGTCTTTACGCGCGATCAGCGGGCGATGACAAGGCGTCGATCATTGCCATGCTCACCGCCATCGACGCGATGCGCTCGACCCATGTTGAGCAATCAGTAAATATCAAGGTCTTCTTCGAGGGGGAGGAGGAAGCGGGCTCAGGACATCTCCGGCGGATCCTCGAGACCTACGCGACGCTCCTCGCCGGCGACGCGTGGTTGTTCTGCGATGGACCGGTACACCCGAGTGGCCGTCCGGAGCTCGTTTTTGGTGACCGTGGCGTGACTGGCCTGGAACTCACGATTTATGGGCCGAGTCGCGCTTTGCACAGCGGTCACTACGGCAACTGGGCGCCGAATCCCGCCACACTGATCGCCAACTTGATCGCGAGCATGCGCGACGACGAGGGCCACATCAAGATCGCGGGATACTACGATGATGTGCGTCCCATCTCCGCGGCCGAGCGAAAAGCGATCGCCGCGCTGCCACCGTATGACGAGACGCTCCGTCACGCGCTCGGCCTCGCCCGCACGGAGGCCAACGATGCGAATCTCGCCGAGCGAACGATGCTCCCGGCGCTCAACGTGCGCGGCATTCGCGTGGGTGGCGTGCGCGAGACGGGCTCGAATACGATCGCGACCGCGGCGTACGCCTCGTTTGACTTGCGGCTGGTGCCTAACCAGACGCCCGAACGTGTGCAGCGTCTGGTCGAAGCGCACATTCGCCAACGGGGCTATTTCATCGTTCACGATAGCGCGACGCTCGCGGTGCGATTGGCGCATCCGAGAGTGGCGCGCGTCGAATGGGAGAGTGGGTACCCGCCCTCGCGGGCGCCGCTCGACGGGCCGTTCGGCCGCGCCGTATTGGAGACGCTGAACGAAGGTGCGAAGGAACCGTTTCTGGCGTTGCCGACGTCGGGTGGGAGCGGCCCGGCGTATCTGTTCGAGCAAGTGCTGCACGTGCCAATGATCTCGCTGCCGATCGCGAACTACGATGACAATCAACACGCAGCAAATGAGAACTTGAGAATTCAGAACTTGTGGGATGGGATCGAGACATATGTGGCGCTCCTGGCGGGGATCGGCGACCGATGGGGAGCGCGTCCGGTGCCGTGAGTGGCGTCACGATGGAACGCGATGTCCTTGCCGACCGGCTGCATTCACTCGCGATTCATCTCCTCCGTCGAATCCGGCGTGGCGATGACGAGTCGGGACTGAGCGCGCCGCGCTTGTCGGCGCTGTCGGTGATCATCTACCGTGGGCCGATCAGCCTCACCGAGCTCGCAAAAGCCGAAGGTGTTACCGCCCCCACGATGACTCGGCTCGCGCAAGCACTGGTGCGCGCCGGGCTGGTCGAAAAGAATGTTTTGCAAACTGATAATCGCGTGACGCTGCTTCGCGCCACGGCGAGCGGGCGAAAGACACTGGACGTTGCGCGAAGACATCGTCTCGCTGCTCTCGAGGATTTGCTCAGCCGTCTCGATGTGGACCAGGCTGCCCTCGTCGCGCGCGCCGTCGACGCACTCGAGCCACTGTTTCGGTCGTGACGCGCACAGCGAAGGCTTCGCTTTGGATTCGTGTCCCGCGCGCCGCGCTCGTTCTGGTCGTTCTCGTACTGCTCGCGCTGATCTCGTTTCCGGTGCGAGCGTATCTCTGGTGGCGTCGCCATCTTCTGATGCTCGAAGTGCGGCGCCTCTGGGGTGATCGGCCGCACGTCATCGTTCGCCTCGAAGGGCCAATGTGGACCGCGGTGCTTCGCGAACGCTGGCTCCCCAAGGCGACCGAACGCACCCTTGTTCTCGATGGCGTTCCCGATTCGTATCCGGGTCGCCGCGCACTGCCGCTCGAATGGCGCGTGTATCTCGAGTGGGGACCAGACTACAAGCTCGTTCGCGGACCAGTTGCATTGATCGTTTGCAAGGACGGCCGTGTCCGTCGTGTCGTTTTCGAGCAGGCGATGCACGAGTTGGCGCTTGGGAACGACGTGCCGCTCGAAACGCAACTCGAGGAACTGGCGCGACTGTCGCATCGTCCATAGCTTCGCGAGTTCCCTCACTGGCCGCAGCTCCGGGCGACACTGAGGACTTAGAATGAGCATAACGATGTCCGAAAGGCCAGTCGCGAACGTTGATCTGACGCGTTGGCGTGCCGACACGCCCGGTTGCCTGCACCGCAATCATCTCAACAACGCCGGCGCTTCGCTCATGCCGACGCCGGTGATCCAGGCCATTAACGACCACATCTCGCTCGAGAGCGAGATTGGAGGGTACGAGGCCGAAGCGGCGCGAGAAGACGCGATTGCGGCCGTGTACGATCAGATCGGCGCCCTCGTGCACGCGCCCTCCCGCAACATGGCCATCGTCGCGAATGCGACGGACGGCTTCACGCGATCGATGAGCGCCGTCGATCTCCGCCGCGGCGACGTGATCCTCACGAGCAACTGCGACTACGTCTCGTATCAGATCACCTTTCTTTCACTCGCCGAGCGTCTCGGGATCGAGATTCGGCATGCGCCCGACTTGCCCGAAGGCGGAATCGATGCCGGTGCGGTTCGCGAGATGCTTCGCCAAGAGCGCGTGCGTCTCGTTCACGTCTCCTGGATACCGACCAACTCCGGGCTCGTGCAGGACGTTGCCGCCGTCGGCGCAGTGTGTGAGGAAGCGGGTGTTCCGTACGTCGTCGATGCCTGCCAGGCTGTGGGCCAGCTGGAGATCGACGTCGCTGCCATTCGCTGCGACTACTTGTCGGTGACGGCTCGAAAATTCCTTCGCGGCCCGCGCGGCATCGGCTTCATGTACGCCTCCGACAAAGCGCTCGCGCGCGGTGATCATCCGCTGTTCGTCGACATGCGCGGGGCGAAGTGGATCGCTGTCGACCGGTATGAGCTCGTCGACGGTGCACACCGGTTCGAGGACTGGGAATTTCCGCAGGCGCTCGTGCTGGGCCTCGGCGCGGCTGCTCGTTATGCAGCCGCCGTCGGCGTTGGACTGGGCGGCCGGCGGGCGGCAAAGCTCGCGGCAGATTTGCGTCGAGAGTTGGCGGAGCTCGATGGCGTTCGCGTGCTCGATCGTGGCCGCGAGCAGTGCGCGATTGTGACGATCGACGTCCAGGGTTGGGACGCAAACGATCTCGTTGCCGCGTTGTCACGAAGAGGTATCAATACGACGGCCAGTCTGCGCTGGTACGGCCTGATTGACTTTACGAAGAAAGGGACGACCTCCGCGCTTCGCCTCTCGCCGCACTATTACAACACCGAGGAGGAGGTCGCCGCCGCCCTTGGAGCCGTGCACGAGATCATCGGATCGGCTCGCTGACTCCGATTAATTTTCGCCCATGCGTCATCTCAATCGATTGGCGGCCGCGGCCATATTGCTGCCCTTCGCCGCTGCGGTCGCGCAGGAGGATTCGGCACGCTTCACCCATGCCGACTCACTGCGCGGTAGCAATGGTCCCGGCCGAGCGTGGTGGGACGCCTCCTTCTACGATCTGCATGTCCGCGTCGATCCGGCGGACAGCAGCATTCGCGGCTACAACTCCATCGTGTATCGGGTGCTCGCGCCCGGCACCGAGTTGCAGGTCGACCTCCGCTTGCCGCTCTACGTCGACAGCATCATGCAAAGCGGTCATGTGATGACATATCGTCGTGATGGCGACGCGCTATTCGTGAGCGTGCCGGAAACGCCGCGCGTCGGCTCTTACGACACGATTAGCGTTTACTATCATGGAAAGCCGAGGGTGGCACGGCGCGCGCCCTGGGATGGCGGGTTCGTCTGGACGAAGGACAGTCTTGGCCGCCGGTGGATCGCGACGGCAAACGAAGGCATCGGGGCGAGCGTCTGGTGGCCAAACAAGGATTTCCACGCCGACGAGCCAGACAGCCAGCGAGTCGCGATCACGGTTCCGAGCTCGATCGTAGACGTCTCGAACGGCCGCCTCCGTAGTACGACGAAGAATCCGGACGGCACCACCACCTATGAGTGGTTCGTGTCGAACCCGATCAACAATTACGATGTCGCCGTGAACGCCGGCGTGTACGAGCACATCACGGACACGTTTCAAGGCGAGAAGGGGAAGCTGACACTCGATTTTTGGCCGCTTGCCTATCACGCCGACACGGCGCGCAAGCAATTCGAGCAGGTGAAGCCGATGCTCGCCTGCTTCGAGCACTGGTTCGGCCCATATCCCTGGTACCAGGACGGCTACAAACTCGTCGAGACGCCGCATCTGGGTATGGAGCACCAGAGCGCGGTCGCGTATGGCAATGAGTTCAAGAACGGCTATCGGGGCAGGGATCTGTCGGCGACCGGATGGGGGCTGAAGTGGGACTTCATCATCGTCCACGAGAGCGGGCACGAGTGGTTCGGCAACAACATTACCGCTCAGGATCCGGCTGACATGTGGGTGCAGGAGGGGTTCACGAACTACTCCGAAGGCCTCTATACCGAGTGTCAGTCGGGCAAGGAGGCAGGGGCGGCGTACATCATCGGCAGCCGCCGCAACATTCGTAATGATCGGCCGATCATCGCGCCGTTCGGTGTGGAGCAAGAAGGCTCTGGCGACGTGTACTACAAGACTGGCAGCATGCTCCACATGATTCGGCAGCTCGTCAACGATGACGCCAAGTGGCGCGATATTCTACGTGGCCTCAACAGTACGTTTTACCATCGAACCGTGACCGGCGCCGAAGTGCGAGCCTATATCAACCGTCGTGCGGGGATCGACTTGAATCCCGTCTTTGCTCAGTACCTCATGACGACGCAGATCCCGACGCTCGAGTACGTGCTCGCTGATTCGATCGTTCGCTATCGCTGGACCAACGTCGTTCCCGGGTTCGCGATGCCGGTTCGGGTGACGATCGGCGGCGTTAGGCAGTGGCTTCGCCCAGGCGAGATCTGGCGGACGACGCGCGCCTCCGGTGCGAAAAGAGATGGCACGCTGGTGGTCGATCCGGATTTCTATATCACCACTCGCGAACTCACGCGAGCGATTCCCGATGTCAGTTCGTCGACCATCGTCATTCCTCGCTTCGCTCGGAATGACACGCGTCGCCAACCTTCTCTTTGACGAGCCATGAAGTTCAGTCGCGTGCTGGCTGCCTCGCTTCCTCTGCTGCTTCCGTCCGCTGGGTTCGCCCAAACCCCGAGAGTCGGCCCCGCCCATGGCACCGTGCTCGTCGTCGGCGGCGGCTCGTTAGGCCCCGAAGTTCTCGGTAAATTCGTCGAGCTCGCCGGTGGCCCGGACGCCCTCATCATCGACGTTCCGACGGCAGGTGGCGACAGCGTCTATCCTGCCGATTGGCAGGGGACGCGTTCGCTGAAGGCGGCAGGCGCGAAGAACGTCGTCGTCCTGCACACCATCGACAAGAAGCTCGCCGACTCGGACAGCTTTGCCGCGGTGATTCGCCGAGCTGGTGGCGTGTGGTTCGAGGGAGGCCGGCAATGGCATCTCGTCGATTCGTACGCCGGCACGAAAACCGAGAAGGCGTTCCACGACGTTCTTGCGCGTGGCGGCGTCGTCGGCGGATCCTCCGCCGGCGCATCCATTCTCGCGAGCTATCTGCTCCGGGGCGCGCGTGAGGGGAACACCATCATCATGGCGCCCGGCTACGAACAAGGCTTCGGGTTCCTGCGCGGCGTCGCGATCGACCAGCACGTCGTCGCGCGCGAGCGCCTTCCCGATCTCGCCGATTCGCTCGTGCCGAAGCATCCCGAGCTACTCGGCATCTCCGAAGACGAAGGGACCGCGTGGCTCGTGCGGGGCGATACCGCCGAGATCATCGGGCGCAACAAGGCTTTCGTCTACGGCGGCAAGGACCGTAACGATGCTTCCAAGCCGTTCGTCACCCTCTTCCCGGGCGATCGTTACGACCTCGGCGCACGTCGTGTGCTGCATCGCGCAAGCGACGATGCTCCCTTCACGAGCGCGTTCATCGATTCAGTATTCTCGAACATCGGTACGGGTAGCGCGGCGACGGTGCTCGTCGCGCGCGGCGGCAAGGTGCTGGCGAACCGCTCGTACGGCATTCCGCCTCAGGCCAGGTACATGCCGACGACCACCGTCCCGAACTTCGCGCTCGGTGGCCTTTCCGCCGGTTTTGGCGCGGCGGCCGCGCTTCTCGTCGTCCGCGACGGCAAGCTCTCGCTCGACCAGACGATCACGACGAGCAGTTCGCAGACGCTGCGCGACTACCTCGCCGCGGCCACGCCCTGGCCGGACAGCGGCAAGCTGCTCGCAGACGTGCTCTCGAAGCAGAGCGGCATGGCGTTCGACACGCTCGTCATGCGTCGGATCTTCACTGGCATCGGCGCACACAAGACCGTGGTCTCGCGCGATGGTCCGATGAAGTCGAACGTGGACGAGCTCTATCGCTGGGAGCTCGGGCTCGAGAGCAATCGCACGTTCGGTGTGGACAATAACCCCGCGGCAACCGACGGCTCGACTGACGTTAGGCAGCAACCGGCGCTCCGCAACGCCGGATGGCGCGCCGAGAGCTACCACGGTGTGAATCGCTTCACCGAATACGGTATCGCCAACGGCCATCGAAACGCGTTCGTTCGAATTCCGGATCGGCGGACCGTGATCATCATCCTGACCGATTCCGATTCCTTTGACGCCCGTGGTGCCGCGGATGCGATCTGCGATCGGCTGCTGAAGTAAGAAAACGACATCATCAGCAGCGCCAGCAAGAGGCCGGGTTGAATGACAAAGGGGCTAGGGTGAAACCCTAGCCCCTTTTCGATAGCCCTGAGCCGCTCTCCTCACCACGGCCAGCGACTCGCCCGCGGCGCACGGTCTGGCTGGCTTGGATCGTCGTCGAAGTACGAATCGTAGAAGCGCTCGTTGCCGGTGATGCGGCGCGCCTGCACGAGGTGGCCGGCGAACCAGCGGCCACGATCACCTTCGCCGAGCACATCGTAGCGGACACCGTTTCCAGTCGAGGAGGAGTGGATAAATCGGTCGCCGCCCACGTAGATCCCGACGTGGTTGATGTTGTATCCATCGTTCGCGAAGAACAGCAGATCACCTGGACGCAGCGAGCCAGCGCGCGTCGATACTTCATCACCCAGTTGCGCCATCCGTCGTGCCGTGCGCGGCAGACGCACGCCCTCGCGCCAGAACACCCAATTCACAAACCCGGCGCCATCGAACCCGCTGTGCGGACTCGTGCCGCCACTCCGGAATTTCGTTCCAACGTACTCATCGGCGGTCGAGAGAATGTGCGACGCGAAGCGCGAGTCAATCGAGTTCGACTCGATGATGAATCGGCGCGGCGGCGGCGCAGGCGATACATAGACGCGGTCGACCACGGGCGGGCGTACTGGCTCTGGCCGGAACGGGCGGCGGAACGAGTGTCCGCCACCGAAGCTCGCCGTTAGGCCGAGACGATATTCCCAGCTTCGCGGCGTCCCGAAGGTGAGCGCGGAATCACTGTGGAATGGTCTGCGATAGCGCGCTTCGACACCAACGCCGAGCCAGCTGAGCAGATTGTGGTGTGCGCCGAGGCCGTAATTGAGCGTCGCGATCGATGTATCGGGTCCTCCGCTCGGGCGGATTCCGTAGCCGCCTACGCCGAAGAATCCGTACGGTGAAAACCCCAGGAGCAGCGATTTCACGACGGGAACAGTTCGGAACGGCTCGACCAGGACATCGGCGTCGGCTGTCCAGCCACCGAGGTGCAGGCCCGCACCCTCTTTATAGCTGCCTGTGACCGTTTTCGTCGTACACGGCCCAGCGCTGCAGTCCGTGTATTGATAGGTCGCGGTTTGGTCGGAGCTCTCGCCGCGGCCGAGATTCAAACCCCCGCTGAGCCGCAATCCGAAGATGCCAGTGTAGCCGGTGAATCCTGCGCCGCCGAAGACGGGATCGGCGGACTGCTGCTTTCTTGCCGCGAAGCCTTCGAACATCATCGGTCCCTGGGCCGACAGCACTGTCGGTGCGGGCAACGACACAAAGGCGGCGGCGCCTACCAACAAGAGTGAGCGCGTCCGAGTCATTTTGTCCAACCGCTGGAGTCTGACGATGAAAAGCCGCAGAACGGATGCCAACGCGCAATCATTTTGTGAATGATCCTCGGCGTCGCTCTCTTTCACAGTGCGCGGCGCCCACGACCTGGCATCACGAGCGCGTCGGCGCGCTCGTTCGTGAACGTTGCCTTACGAGGACACTCAACGTGTCACGCCGCGACAAAAGGGCAACCGGGCCGTGAGCGGTGATCGGCGCAGCTTCCTCCACCACCACGCGGCTCCGTGACGCGGCGCGACGCGTCAGTCCGTTAGACACAGCAATCCATCAGAAGGATTGTCTGGACCGCACCTTTTCTCGAGGCCCAACGAAGAACTTATCCCCGCGGTTTCTCGCTGTCGAATTCTGATTCGCTCCCGGCCTGCTGCTGCCGTGCTTCATGATCGCGCTGGTCCGCGCTGGGCTCCGTATTCAACCGTCCATCCGGGTAGCCGCTCTCCGGCTGTGCCTGTGCGTCGTCCCTGATGGGAGCCTTCTTGGGCTTTTTCGGCATCGTCGGATTCAGCTCTTTGGATGCTCGCTGTTCCGTTCCGCTTCGTCGTGCTGCTGGCGATCCTCCACGAGGCGCCGCCGGCCCTGTTCGGCGGCTTCGCGTCGCTCTCGTTCGAGGCGATCCTCGCGAGATTCTTCTCGCGGCGCATCGCGCAGCTGCTCCTGAATCTTCGAGTGCGTTTTGTCGCCGTGCTGGCCTTCCGCGTGGTCCTGCGGTCCCTTCTGGTCTGGCTTGGTCATGGTTTGTCCCCGTTACTGGTCGTTGGTTGCCGGCCGTTGGTGATGATGGCGAAGAACAACAGCACGAATCACCATCCACGAGCCACCAGCTGCCAACCACCACCTTCGAGCCACCCGCCTCGGGCAATGCACGTACCGGCTGAAAGCTGGTTGTTGGTGACTGATCGTGCGGATGACGACCAGCTACCAATGACCAACGACCTACTCAGACCTCTATACGAGTAGCAAGCTGCTCGGCCGAGTTGAAGAAGCGACGGCGGTACGAAAGGACCATTGCGGTCGAAGTGACCGCAATGGCGCCGATCTGGCCCGTCATCATGCGGGGGAGCGCGACCGACAACCATGAGTCCGCTGCGTCGCACCTCCGTCTCGCTCGTTAGGCCACGATGGAAGTGCAACCGCGACGAGCACGAGTGTCCACTGCTCATGCTGTCCGGTTGCCAGCTGCTACAGGGGGTGCCATGTTCGACGCGTCAAACCCTGACGGCCGAACCCACATGTCCCCACGATCTCGTTTTCTCATCATCGTCGCGGCGATCACAGCGATCGCTCCGCGCGCGATCGCGCAGGGTCGCGGACAGCCCGACCCGCAACTCATCCAACAACGCTGGGACAAGGAGAAAGAGCTCGAATCGCTCGCGGTCATCGATCGCAAGGTGATGGTCCCGATGCGCGATGGTGTCCATATGGCGACCGATGTCTACCGTCCGAGGAATTCGTCTGGGCCGGTGCCCATCGTTTTCGTTCGCACGCCGTACAATTTCAACTATTGGGATGTGCGCAACGGCGCGCCGCGCGACATGAGCGCGGAGCTCGATGCCGTGAAGCGCGGTTACGCCTACGTCGAAATGAACGAGCGCGGTCACTTCTTCTCGGAGGGGAACTACGATATCCTCGGTCCGCCGCTCACCGATGGCTACGACGCCATCAAATGGATGTCGTCGCAGCCATGGGCGAACGGCAAAGTCGGACTGATTGGTTGCTCATCGACGGCCGAGTGGCAAATGGCGGTTGCGGCTCAGTCGCCCCCGGGGCTGAGCGCCATCATTCCGCAGGGATTTGGCGCCGGCGTCGGGCGCGTCGCGCCGTACTATGAGCAGGGCAACTGGTATCGCGGTGGCGCGGTGCAGATGCTGTTCATCGCCTGGCTCAGCGGTGAGCAGAATCAGGTGCGGCCGATGTTCCCGTCTGGAACGTCGCAAGCCGATCTCGCTCGCGAGTCCAAGTACTTCGACCTCGCGCAGCAGTCGCCGCCGGTGGACTGGTCGCAAGCGCTTCGCCACCTCCCGGAGATGGACATTTTGCGAGCGGTCGATGCCCCGAAAGGCATTTTTGCTGACAGCATGCCCGGCATCGCGACGGGTGGCGCGATGATCAAGCGCACGCCGAACGATTCAGCGTGGTACCGTGGTGGCCTGTTCCACGATGACATGCGCATCAGTGTGCCCGGGCTGTGGTTCATGTCGTGGTACGACGTGTCGGTCGGCCCGAACCTCGCCACGTACAATCACGTGCGAAAGACCGCGCGGCCGGCCGTCGCGAATCAACAGTACGCCGTCATCGCGCCGACGCTCCATTGCTCGTACAAGCGCGCGACTGAAAACACGGTCGTCGGCGAGCGCAGCGTCGGCGATGCGCGCCTCGATTACGATGCGTTGACCTGGGGCTGGTTCGACATGTTCCTCAAGGGCGATAACAGTCATCTCCTCGATACGCTGCCCAAAGTCCGTTATTACACGATGGGTCTCAACAAGTGGCAGACCTCGGACACGTGGCCGCCGCGCGGCGCGCAGACGCTGACGTACTACCTCTCGAGCGGCGGCAAGGCGAACACGCTCGATGGCGACGGGAACCTAACGACGACGCCCCCTTCGGCGGACAAGCCAGATGGTTTCGTGTACGACCCGATGAACCCGGTCCCGTCGTACGGCGGGAATGTCTGCTGCACCGGCAATGCCGTGACTGGTGGCGCTTTCGACCAACGGAAGATGGAGGCCCGGCCCGACATTCTCGTCTACTCATCGGACCCACTCAAAGAGGGCACCGAGGTGAGCGGCCCGATCGAGGTCACGCTCTACGTGTCATCGGATCGCAAGGACACGGACTTCACGGTGAAGCTGATCGACGTCTACCCCGACGGCCGCGCATACAATCTCGACGAGACAATTCAGCGCGTACGCTACCGTGAGGGTTACGAGAAGCAGGTGTGGATGGAGCAGGGGAAAACGTACAAAGTGACGTTGAGCCCAATGACGACGAGCAACTACTTCGATGCTGGCCACCGAATTCGCCTCGAAGTCTCGAGCAGCAACTTCCCGCGATTCGATCGGAACATGAACACCGGCGGGAAAAACTACGACGAGACCGAAGGCCTCGTCGCGCACAACAGCGTACACCACTCCAAGCAGTATCCGAGCACGGTGAAGCTGACGGTCGTTCGTAGGGCGACCGCAGCCGACAAGTAGCATGGCGGACAGGGAACGGGGGACGGGGAATTGTTCCCCGTCCCCCGTTTCCGGTCACTTGGCCGCTAGCGTCTACCAACCACGACCGATAAACCGAACACCGTCTCGCCGCCGTCGACGAAGACTTTCTGGAATCCGAAGTTCGCACCGATCGGACTCCTCGTGCTCTGCAGTGTGACACCACCACCGAGGAGGAATCGCGTACCGTTCTCGGAGACGCCGTTGTTCGATGCGCGTCCCCAGCCAAACGCCGGCGTCAGGAACGGCGCGATGAGTGCCCTCGACGTATGCGACAACAGCGCGACCGGAAGTCCGCCGGTGAAGCTGAATGCAGAGGCTCCGTTCACCTTTCCGAATCCTGCGTCGCCATTCAGGCCAATGGTCAACTGTGCTGCCTCGGCGCCGGCGCCGAGCATCGTGCTCGCAAGGCGTCCCTCGGCGTTTGCGCCGGCGATGAAGTGGCTATCGCAGTTTCCGAGATTACAGCTGGCATCCTGGTAACCAGCGTTCACGCCAACCATTGCCTTCGTGCCGAACGGGAAGCCGACCCGCGCGTCGAAGGTATTGAGGCTGATGCCATTGTCCGAGATGTGGCCATAACGCATTGCCACATCCGGCTGCGTCATTGGCCGATTGAGCATCGCATTCGACAACACGGGCGGGAGCGCACCGGCTGGCGTCGTGATCAATGCGCCATAGGCAACCGCGGCGTTGATACTTTGCGCGCCCAGCGGAAAGGCGGCGCTGACGACGAGAACAGCAACTGCCGTAGAGAGTTTTCTCATTTCGTTTCGTCCGTTGGGGACGATAGCAACGTAGCGGCCGGTGCAATGTGCGCAAAGCCCGTCGCTCGTATCCAAGCATCCGCGGCGCATTGTGACGTGCGACACAATGATGCCTAACGGCGCCGGTCCTCGCGGTCGTCGTCGGCGATGTCGCGCGACATCGGGAAGAACAATGACTGCTTCACGGCCGGATACGGCGCGCGCCAGCCACGCGAGTCGTGCCACAGAATCCGATTCAGCGCATCGGACGGCGCTGCGTCCGGACCGTCGAAGCGCATGCGCATCGAGGCGAGCGCCGCGCGACGCCGCGACGCCGCGTCCGGACCGCGGATGTCGCTCACCCGGACATTGACCTCGTCGAGCCGCTGCCGAGCCGGGACGGCGTCGAAGGGTGTGTAGTTAGGTTGCTCGCCCGGGTTGAGGAAGCTCGCGCGCATATCCGACGCAACGAGATCGAACAGGCTCAATGCGGGGAGGCCGAGCATCAACTCGATGGTCTTCACCATGCTCGGCTGATTATAGAACGTATGATCGACGGAGCCGCGACGAACGTACGGCGAGATCGCGAACGCCGTCGTACGATGGCCGTCGACGTGATCGACGCCATTCTGCGCGTCGTCCTCGATGACGAAGATCGCCATGTCCTTCCAGAACGACGAATGCGTGAGCCCCTCCACGACCTTGCCTAACGCGAGATCGTTGTCGGCGACACAGGCGCGCGGCACGCACCACTCCGGCGACGTCCCGACGGTGTGATCGCTCGGCAGAATGACCATCACGAGGTCCGGCATCGTCTTCGTGCTCTCCCACTCGCGCAGGTGATCCAGAATCACCTCGGCCTTGACGACATCCGGTACCTCCTGCGTCCAACCCGGATACTCGCGTACGAGCACCTTGTCGAGCGACGGGATATCCGAGTGCGTGTCGTAGCGCTTGCGCAGGATGTCGCGGAAATAGCCGCTGCCCCGCTGCTGATTCGCTCGATACTCGGCCATGAGCGACGATCGCACGGTCGGGATCGAATCGGACGCCGACGGCGCGTACTCCCCAAACACGCTGACCGTCTTTCCCTTCGCCTGCGCGGACTCCCAGAGGAAACCGCCTGACGAGTAGACCAGCGGGTCGGTTCCTT
>DATEGN010000332.1:0-2358 GCA_035280125.1 Gemmatimonadaceae bacterium
ACTCCAGCAAGAAGATACCCCCTTGTAGCGCAACGGCGCGAACTCCTGACGGCGCAACGTCCGGAAACGCAACCGATCGACAACGCAACTGATGGACCGCGCGAGCGCGGATGGCGGGCGCTGTCGTCAGCCGCGATTCTCCCGCGCAACCGTTAGGCACCGCGCAATCCAGTCTCGCGCCGCCGCGAGCTCGCCGCGCGTGAGCGTATGTCCGCCGACGTCCCAGTGCACCGTCACCTCTGCCCCGGCCTCTCGGAGCAGTGCGGCCAGCCGCTCCGCCTGCATTGGCGGTGCGATGGGATCGGACCGGCCGGCACCGATGAATACAGATGTCCCGTGAAGACTGGGAAGCGTTTCCGGCTCGAAGGGAATCATGGGGCTGAAAAGCACGGCGCCGCGCAGCAGTCCCGGACGTCGCAGCAACACGCTTGCGGCGATGTTCGCGCCATTCGAGAAGCCGACCGCGACGACGCCATCCCGCTCGAGCTGATAGGTTCGCGTCGCCGCTTCGATGAACTCCGCCAATTCGTCCGTCCGCCGCGCGAGATCCTCGTGATCGAAGACTCCTTCGGCCAGTCGACGGAAGAAGCGCGGCGCGCCGCGCTCGAGCACCTTGCCACGGGGGCTCAACATTCCCGCGCCCGGGAGCAGCTCACGCCCAACGGGAAGGAGATCGTCTTCATCGCCACCCGTGCCGTGCAGCAGCAACAGGGTCGTCCCGCCGGCGAGCTCGCCACCCGCGTCAGGTGGAATGTACCGGTGAACGAAGCCGAGCGCGTCACCACTGACGTCTTCCGGACCCGTCGTCGTCGCGAACAGCGATGCCGATGCCGCGGGCACCGCGAGATGAATCGGCGGCAGAGTCGCCTCGATCTCAGTGCGATGGGGCTCGTACTGCGGTGGCAATTTGAGCCCTTCGCCAAGATGCTCCACCGTCTCGTCGATCGCGAAGCCAGGTGGATCGGTCGCGAGCTCGAAGAGAACACCCCCAGGCTCGCGGAAATACACCGAGTGAAAGTAATTGCGATCGATCACCGGTGTCGGATGGAGACCGACGCCCGCGACGTCGCCACGGACACTCAACTGTCGTTCATCGTCAGGCACGCGGAATGCGACATGATGCACGGTCCCCGCGCCGCCGGCGCCTCGCGTGAAATCGCCGGCGGCGCGGACGTCGACAATCGTCCCCGGTCCGCCGTCGCCGGCGGCGAAGCGCCGCGTCGATTCGTCCTCGCTCACCGCGCGAAAGCCGAGCGTGTCGGTGAGCACCCGCTCGCTGCGGGTCGCGTCGCCTAACCAGAGCGTCACCGAGTGAAAGCCGTGGATGGCGTGTTCGCGCGGAATGCCAGGGGCATCGGCCCAGGCCGGGCGGGTTTCGGCGCCCGGATGTCCGACGATCTCGAGGAGGAGTCCGTCCGGATCGGTGAACGGGAGTACTTGCTCGGCATCGGCGCCCTGGCCGCGACGCACCGGGCTCTTGTGCGCGATGCCATGCCTAACGAGTCGCTCGATCCAGAAGCCGATTGCGCTCGGCAGGACGGAGAAAGCGGTGACGGCAACCTGTCCTGCGCCGACACGACCGCGGCGAGCACCCGGCCACGGAAAGAATGTCATGATGCTCCCTGGAGTGCCGACCTCGTCGCCGTAATACAGATGGTAGGTCTGCGGGTCGTCGAAGTTGACGGTGCGCTTGACGAGTCGGAGGCCGAGAAGCCCTGAGTAGAAGTCCACGTTCCGCTGCGGATCGCTGGCGATGGCAGTGACGTGGTGAATGCCGAGGATGTCGCTCACGGTCGTGATTGGTGGCTGGTTCTTTTGTGTTGGTGGCGGTTGCCGTTGATCGTTACGCTGGCGGGCGACCAACAGCCAGCAACCACCCACCAACCGAAGTGTAGCAACTTTGGCTAGGACGACCATGTGACGACGAGCGGCGTTGCGCGCGGCGGAGTCGTCCATGATCTTTCGGGCCTCGGAGGGCTAGACCTAATTGGTAAGGCAGCAGTCTTGAAAACTGCCGCGCGCAAGCGCTTCGGGGTTCGAGTCCCCGGCCCTCCGCTGACGTTACGCCACAACGAGTTACAAAGATGTGAAATGCCCCAGCCGGTCGATGTTCTGGCCGTGCTGGGGCAAATGTTAGGGCAAATCCTGAAAAATCCGTCTAACGGCCGCCTCTCCGCCGTTTCGACGCGCGATCGATCAGTTCGCCAGGCTCAACGCCTAACGCACTTGCGATCGCGTCCAGTGTTGCGAGATCGACGCGCGTGGTGCGGTTGTTTGCGATCGCGTTCACCGTAACGATACTGACGCCCGACAGCCGAGCCAGCTCGCTCTGGTTCATCGGTGGTTCATGGGCCTTGA
>DATEGN010000333.1:0-6301 GCA_035280125.1 Gemmatimonadaceae bacterium
TCTCGCCGAGTGAGCGAGGGCAGATTCTCAGAGGGAATGCAGCGCGGGTCTACGGGGTCACGTAGTGGCTGTCATCCCGGCCGCAGCGAGGGATGACAATCAGGGCTCCGATGACAATCAGAGCTCCGCTGCTCTTTTGCCTCCCCTGGACTCGATGAGCGCAGCGATCTCCTTAGCATCTGCCGTAATCGCGACATCGAGCGGGGCGTAGCCGTCGCCCGCGACAATGTTCGGATCGGCGCCGTGATCCAGAAGCATCCTGACGAGTCCAATTCGCTTCGATTCGTCCAGCTGATGCGGGCCGTCGACGTCGCTGATCTTCGTCCAGGCTGCCCAGTACAAGGGCGTACACTGCGGCGCCTCCCACTGGTCACACCGCTTGTTCACCGACGCCGGGTCTTCGCGCAATCGCGCTTCGACGTGCTCCCGGAGGTCGAAGCTCGCCGCGTCGTGGATGTCGATTGGGCAGTTGGCCCGCAGCCAATCGAACGTCGCTTGCTGTTTGTTGTGCTGTGCCCACGAGAGCGGTGTCGAGTTGAACGGGTTCTCGCGGTTGCTGAAATCCGCGCCCTTGGCAACCAATCGCTGCACCATGTTTAGATCGCCGCTCCAGGCCGCTCGGTGCATCACGGTGCCATTATTGACGCCGATCATGTTCCAATTGCCATCTTTCTCGAGAAGGAAGTCGACGACTTCCGAATGGCCGTTCACGTATGCGAAAAGCATCGCGAGCCCAATCGCGTCGCGCGCGGACATCACCGTGCCGTTGCGGCGCGGAAGGGCTTTCAATCGACCGTCGCTGTCGAAGAAGCCGCGCACGAGGTCCATGCGGCCGAGCGCCGCCGCGTTGCAGATGTCCGGCTTGGCTCCGAGCTCGATAAGCTTCTCCGCGGCACGCGTCGCATAGTTGGAGAGCGAAACGTCGAGCACGTTGCGCTCGCCCCAGTCGGGAATCACGCCCTCCGAGTTTCCTAAGTCCAGCGCAGCGCCACGCTCTCGAAGCAGATCGATGAGCGGCCCAGAGGCGTTTGCTTCACTCGCCATCCTGCTCGTGACGATGAGCCCCATCGTCGTCCCGATGCTGCGGCCGAGCGTCAGCGCGTCCGGATCTGCGCCGCGATCGAGGAGTAAGCGCGCGATCTCGACAACGTTAGGCGGAACCGGCTCCTTTCGACTCGGATTCCACGCGAGATGATGGAGGAGCGTAGCACCCGTGAAATAGTGGAAAGGCGCCTCGAGGTTTGTCCGAGCATGCACGAGCTCAGGATGAGTGTCGAGCAACGCACGCAGCCGATCGATGTCGCCGGCGACGATCGCGGCAAGAGCGTTGTCGAATTGCGGATGAGGCTTGTACTTCGCGACGCGTCGAGATGCCTCGACGTCGTGCTTCAGCGCGGGCCAGCTCGGAAACCCGTACTCGCGCGCGATGACGAGCTGCGCGTCCGCGAGCGCGAACGGCAATGCGAATGCCCGTTCGGGTGGTGCATTCCTGAACCTTGGGTGATTGGCGGCGATCCGCGCGGCAGCGGAGGCCTTCTCCCCGCGCTGGAGCTTCAGGAGCTCGTTTGCCTGACGCTTGAGTTGCGCGAGGTTGGGACGTGGCGGGAGGTTGCGAGTCGGCATGTGCGCTCCTTTCATGAAAGCCCGATGTCCGCAGTGCGGGCCGAAAAGAGCGAATATTTGTCGCCGTGCTCTTGCTCGTTAGGTGGGACTCGGTCCCTTTCCGCGGACTGGAGGCGCCCTACGCGCTCAAGGGGAAGCTGCAGGAAGCGCCGGAGACTGTCAACGTCCGACTGACCGCAAGAGAGCTGAATGTCCACGGCCTTGCCTTCGCGTTGCACCGCACCTGATGCTTCGTCCCATGGCCTCTCTCTTCTGGCGTCGGTTTCTCCTGCCGATGTGCCTGCTGGTAATCTCTTGTGGACCGAAGGGCGGATTGGACCCTCTGGGTCCGGCAACGGTGCTGCAGGAGATCCCGGTCGGCCGCTCGAAATGGAGCATCGCGCTCCACACACCGCCGCACTATTCGTTAGGCAGCATTCGCGCGCTCGTGATTGTTCTCCACGGGTACAGCGGCAACGGCCCACGAATGGAGCACGAGTCGGGCTTCAGTCGCATGGCGGACAGTCTTGGCTTCGTCGTCGCGTATCCCAATGGCAATCGCGACGTCCACTTTCGCCGGCACTGGAGCGAAGGGGACACCGTGTTCTTCCGCGTGTTGATCGATACGCTCGTACGCCGTTATGCGCTCGATCCGCGGCGAGTGTACGTCACGGGCTATTCGAATGGCGGAACGGCGGCGTACCGCATCGCTACGGTGTTGAGCGACCGCGTCGCCGCGATCGGCGTCGTCTCGGGCACGCTGGGGCGCGAGGGACCAGATGGTCGCGACGAAGGTGGCGAGACGCCGCCGAGGCCTGTACCGGCGATCATCTTCCACGGTCTCGAGGATCGGACGATTTCGTTCGATCGTTCTCGCTTGGCCGGGCGGGTTACGAACATTGTATCGCCTCCGCGGTCCGTTGCTCTGTGGGCGCGCGCGAACGGCTGCAACGGCAGCCCGGTCACGGACACACTCCCCGGCGGCGAAGCAATCCGCAGCGAATTCTCGTCGTGCGCACTTGGGGGTGAGGTCACGTTCTATACGCTGATCTACGGGGGCCACGATTGGCCCGACGTGCATCGCGCCGGCGCTCACATACCAGGTTCGGCTCTCATGTGGGACTTTTTCGTGCGGCACCCGCGCGGAGGGTGAGCTAGAGAAGCCTCTTGTGCCGTTTGCGACGCCGCGATTTGGACGAAGGTGAACGCGCTCGGCGCGTGCGCGGCTCGTCGAGCGCTCGCAGTGCGAGCTCGGCGGTGTGGCGTCCGATGCCCCACTTGATCCGCCCGCGATGACTCCGCTGTACGTTTTGCACGACCGCCTTCACCTCGGCCGTCGAAGCCATTGGTGGATCGTCGTTCTCGTTAGGCGACTCGCGCTTGCTGTCTGGCATATGTCTGGCCGTGTCCGTCATCTTGACTATAGCGAAGGGGCCAGGGAGAAGACACATTATTAGCACCTAGCATCGAGCACCTGGGCTCTAGCCCCTAGCCCCTTTTCACATGTCCAGCGCACCGACCATCTCCGCCGCGGCACTCGATTTCGATGTCGCCGACCTGTCGCTCGAGGAGCTGTGGATGCCCTTCACGGCGAACCGCGCCTTCAAGCGCGCGCCGCGCCTTCTCACCGAAGCAAAGGGGATGTACTACACGGCGGCCGACGGACGCCGTGTCCTCGACGGAACGGCCGGCCTCTGGTGCGTGAACGCCGGCCACTGTCGCGAGCCGATCGCGCGCGCGATCGCCGAGCAAGCGGCGCGAATGGATTACGCCCCCGGCTTCCAGATGGGCCATCCACTCGAATTCGAGCTGGCGTCGCGTCTGACGGAAATTCTACCGGAGCCGCTGGATCACGTCTTTTACTCGAACTCTGGCTCCGAGGCTGTAGACAGCGCGCTCAAGATCGCGCTCGCCTACTGGCAGGCGAAGGGCGAGCCGTCCCGCACGAAGCTCATCGGGCGGCTGCGCGCCTATCATGGAGTGGGCTTCGGCGGGATCTCCGTCGGAGGAATCGAGACGAACAAGAAGCAGTTCGCATCGCAGCTCCTGCCTAACGTCGATCATTTGCCGCACACGCACGACGCGGCGCGAAACGCTTTTTCTCGCGGGCAGCCCGAACACGGCAGGGAACTCGCCGATGCACTCGAGACACTCGTTCAGAAGCACGGTGCCTCGACGATTGCGGCGGTTATCATCGAGCCCATGGCCGGATCGACGGGCGTGCTGATTCCGCCAAAGGGATATCTCGAGCGCCTGCGTGAGATCTGCACGAAGCATGACATTCTCCTCATCTTCGATGAGGTGATCACCGGTTTCGGCCGACTCGGCGCGCCGTTCGCCGCGGAGTATTTCGGCGTCGAACCAGACATGATGACGGTCGCGAAGGGGATCACGAATGCCGCCGTGCCGATGGGCGCAGTGTTCGTGCGCCGAGACATCTACGAAACCGTCATCAATGCCACCGAGCAGGGCATCGAGTTTTTTCACGGCTATACTTACTCGGGACACCCCCTCGCTTGTGCTGCGGCGCTGGCGACGTTAGGCGTTTATCGCGACGAGGGCTTATTCGAGCGCGCCGCCTCGCTCGCGCCCTACTTCGAGGACGCGGTGCACTCGCTGCGCAGCGCACCCAACGTCGTCGACATCCGGAACCTTGGCGTCGTCGCGGGCATCGAGCTCGCATCGCGCCAGGGCAAGCCCGGTACCCGCGCGTTCGAGGTGTTCACGCGGTGCTTCAATGATGAGAATGTTCTCATCAGAACGACGGGTGATATCATCGCGCTCTCGCCGCCGCTGATCGTTGAGGAGCGTCAGATCGACGAGATAATCGACGCGATCGCGAAGACGCTGAAGCGGGTGGACTGAGGGAGAGTTTAGGGGCGTAGGGGCTAGGCTCTCTCGCCCCTATGCCCCTAGCCCCTCAGGGCAGCCGCTGCCTCAGCCACCGGATCTGCCCGCGGTGATTGAGCTCGTCCTCGAACACATGGAACCACTTGAAGTAGTTGTTCGCCGGACGGCCGCTCCAGAAGGCGGTCGTCTGATCGAGCCAGCGATCGTCGTGATGCGTGAGCTCCTCGAGGGTGAACGCACGCACGGCTGCCAGTCCGCTCACGTAATGCTCGAGCGGTTTCCCGCGAATCTCTTCGCGCGCACGATCGCCTAACTGCAACGCGGCGGCCCATTCGGCATCGTGCTCGGGTGACGAAATTCCACGCCCCGCGAACGTGATGCGCTGATACGCGATCTCGACGCTCGCGATGTGCGCGAGCAACGCTCCGATGGAGTTGCTCGACGAATCGTGCAGATGATCGAGTTGCGCGGTCGTCAGCTCTTCAACTGCGCGCAGCGTCGTCCAACGTGCATACGTCATCATACCCACGAGACGCCCGATGCCGGGCGAATACCCAGGAGTCGGGCCAATCACGAATGAGTCGAGTTGTGGCATGGCCGCGTCCTGGCCGGTCGCGAAGGAAGGCTTAGCGAGAGCAATCTCGCCCGTGGGCAATATACGCGCTAGCTTCTCGGCGCCTCCGCCAGGAGTCTCAATGCGCGCCAGCACACTCGCCGTCTCTCTATCCATTTCTCTCGCCATCTCGATCGCTTCCGCGCAGACCACCGCCAAGCCGCGCGCTCGCGACCTCGGTCTCTCCGCGAAAATTGGCGGAACGGCCGGCGCGCTCGACGCTATTACCGACGTCGCCGGCGTGGAGGTCGGGCACACGACGCTCATCTCGGGAAATGGTGCGCTCGTCGTCGGTCAAGGACCGGTACGGACTGGCGTCACCGTCGTTCATCCACGCGGCAAGTCCAATCCCGATCCGGTTATGGGCGCCTGGTTCACGCTCAACGGCAACGGCGAGATGACCGGCACCACATGGCTCCAGGAGTCGGGATTTCTCGAGGGCCCAATCGCGATCACGAACACGCACTCGGTCGGTGTCGTGCGCGACGCAATTCTCCAGTGGCAGGTACATCGCCCCGGTCTCCAGCCTTGGGGTCTGCCGGTCGTCGCGGAGACGTATGACGGACGCCTGAATGACATCAACGGATTCCACGTGAAGCCGGAGCATGTGCTCTCGGCGCTCGATGGCGCGCGGGGCGGCGTTGTGCCGCCGGAGGGGAACGTGGGTGGAGGCACGGGAATGGTCTGTCATGGCTTCAAGGGCGGCATCGGGACCGCCTCCCGAAAGCTCGACGCGCGGGACGGAGCATACACGGTGGGTGTTCTCGTCCAGTGCAATTGCTGTTCGCGTCGCGAGCTTCGTGTGGCGGGCGTTCCCGTGGGCGAGGAAATCCCGGACCTCACCGGGTGCATCGCGTCCAACGACATGTCGATCCGTGGACCGCGTTGCGATGCGGCGGCGGCGCCCGCTCCGAGCCGTGACGACGATTCGGACGAGGGGCAAGGCTCGATCATCGTGGTCGTCGCGACGGACGCACCGTTGCTGCCCCACCAACTCAAGCGCGTCGTCACGCGCGTTTCGTTAGGCATCGGCCGCATGGGCGGCAAGGGTGAGAACAGCTCGGGCGACATCTTCGTCGCGTTCTCGACCGCGAACGCCCACGCGGCGACCGACACCGGGGTCGCGCAGGTCTCCATGATCCCGAACGCGAGGATCAATCCGCTCTTCTACGCGACGACGCAGGCGACGGAAGAGGCGATTCTCAATGCGATGCTACAAGCCGAGACGATGACCGG
>DATEGN010000334.1:0-9740 GCA_035280125.1 Gemmatimonadaceae bacterium
CAGGGACTCGCGGACGTCGCGCGTATCGCGACCCGCGGCGGTCGAGCGGCCGTCGCGGGTGTCCGCACCCGGCGTGGCGCTCGTGGGACGCGCCGGCGTCGCACTCGCGATCGGCGCGAGCGCGACGAAGGCCGTCATGACCAGCGTCATGCCTCGAATCATCTGTGCCTCACTCTCGAAGTATCACCGAGGATGAGCGAATCCTGACGATTGAATCCGAACTCCTCGATGGTGAAGATGATGGTCTTTGGTCTGATCTGCGCGACGCGCATCCGGCCAAGCGTCATGCCGGTGGTAACGCGCCACTGTCCACCCGCGATATCGCGGAGGATGGCGACGGGGCGACGCCCCGATAGGTCGTAGAGAATTCCGGTCAATCGCAAATCACTGAGCGTTGGCCGGAGATCGCTCGTGCTCATCAGCGAGACGAACGGATCGCGACGCGTGTCGCGGGTGTAGTCGAACGTCTCGCGCATAACGGGCGCTTCGAGACTCTTCGTGGACGCAGGCGTTGCGGGCTTCGCCGTTCCCTGCTGCACAACCGCCGTCGATTGATTCGAAGCGGGTGATTGCGCGGGGGCGGGCGGCGCCGCGGCCGGATGCTGCGTGGGAGTGGGCGCGCCCGGCACGGCCTGACCAGTTTCCTTCGAGAGCTGCGCGTTCTGCGCCGCGGCCGCGTTGCGAGCGGCCTGGATCGGTCCACCGCCTAACGGTCCCGACGGCGTGAGGGCCGATCGGGGCGTCGACTGAGCGGGCACCGATTGAGCGGGCGTCATTGGACCAACGACCTTTTCCGCGCCGTTGGTCTTGGGCGTCACGTTCTGGGCCACCTGACGCGGCGACTTGCCGACGTTCGGCTTGTTCGCGAGCGCGGTGGAGTCGGACGCCGAACCGAGATGGAGTAACGCAAGGAGCACCACGCCGAGCTTGAGCAACGAGGTGGCCTTAGCCAACACGAGCTCGAACTTGTACGCGATCGCCGCAGCGAGTACGAGGAAGGCGCCGAGACCTTTTACTTTCTTCATGGAGCCCCCTGCGTCGACGGCTTCGTGTTCTCGCCTGTCGTGGTATTGGCGGCCGGCTGTACTCCCGCGTGCGCGACGTAGGTTTGAATCTCGAATTTTGCGTCGAGCAGCGATTCGCCGGAGCGCGCTTTCTTTTCGCCCTTTCCTTGCGTGACGATGAGACTCACGTTCATCGGCGCAACGATGCGATCGAGCGTCGCGATGTTCGTCATGAACTGCGCGATCTCGTGATAGCCGCCAAGCACGCCGACTTTGTACTTATAGGTATCGAACTCTTCGCCGGGTTGTGGCCCCGCCGGTGCGACGTCCTGGAGCTCGAGACCGGCGCGGCGCGCCGCGGTCGACACCTGATCGAGCAGCGCCGGGACTTCGTTCGTCGACGGCACGAGTCGGCTGAGCACCGCGAGATTGCGCTCGAAGCGTGCTGCGTCGCGCCGCGCGCGCTCGAAGGCTCCGCTCTTGATGTCGTCGTGCACCTTGGTGTTCATGCTCTTCAGCGCGGTGACATGGGTGTCCAGCGTGGTGATCTGCTGGGCCTTGTCGCCGAACATGTACATGAAATACCCACCAATCGCGCCCAGTGAGAGCACGATCACCATGAGCAGGATCTGATCGCGTTGCCTGGTAGGAAGGAGGGCCATGGTTACTTGTCGGACGCGGAGACAGGAACACGTTTAATCACCGACGTGTCCGGACGCGTGTACGTCACGTCGAGTGTGAACTGCGTCACGTCTTTGCCTTGATCTTGTGCGAGCTGCGAGTTGTTCAGTTGCACATCACCGAAGAAGGGCGACGCTTCGAGCTGCCGCATGAAGCGCGTGAGCGCCTGGATGTCGGGCGTGAGCCCGATCATGCGAATGCGCACTTCGTCGCGCGGTATCTCGACGTCCACCTTCTTTGCTTTCTTGGGCTTCTTGTCATCAGCCGTCTCGGGCTTTGCGCCCGCGGCAACGTTCACCGAGCCTTGCGGCGTGCCCATGAATCCGAGCGAGGAGAGCCATGTGTACGGCGGCAACGCCTTGCTCACTTCATCGAGCACGTGCGGCCAGATGTAGCGATCTTCGTCGATGGCGCGGATGAGATTCATCCGGCGCAGCAGCGTGTCGCGGCGCGCGTCGGCGCGTTGACGCTCTTTCAACGCCGCCGCGTACCGCGTCGAGTCGGCGAGCTCCGCCTGTTCGGCCGCGGACAGCGACGAGACGCGCTGCTCCTGGTAGACGTAGGCCGTGCCGACGACGGCGATGGCCAACGCGACACTGCCGACGGCGCTGATGAGCCACGGATCACGGATTCTCTGCGTGATGCCCGCGAGCAGCGCGCCGATATTGATCTTCTTCGCCGAGCCACCGCCACCACTGCTGCGGCCCGACTTCTTCTTGCCCGTTCCGGGAAGGAGATTGATTTCGATCATGAGAGGCGCGGATTCGTCGAAGCGGCGGGCATTCGTTAGGCGACCTTACGCAGAGCAAGACCAATGGGAAGCATCAGCAGCGGCGCGATCTCGTCCGTCACGAGCGAGTCGAGCGCGCCATCACGCACCCTGAGGTTGGCGAGCGGATTCGCTTGTTCCACGCGCAGGTGGAGGCGATTCGCGAGGAACTCACTGAGGCCGGGAATGCGCGACCCGCCCCCGCAGGTGTAGATCGAACGGATCTGCGCCGTGCGCGAGTTCGACGCGAGGAACGCAACCGCGCGCTCGATGCCGACGGCGATTTCTTCACCGCGACCGGCGAGGACTGCCTCGATGTGCGGCGAGCGATCGTATCCCTGGAGCATCGCTTGCGCGTCATCGGGACCGAGGCCGCGCTCACGCTGCAGATCTTCACGAAAGCGACGCGTACCAACCGTGATGTCACGAGTCAGAATCGGAACGCCCTCGTCGAGGATGTTCACGTTCGTGACTTCGTGACCGATGTTCACGAGCCCGACCAATCCGCCGAGCGCGTCGGGATGATTGATCTCGAATGCGTTGTGCAGTGCGAAGGCATCCACGTCGACGGCCGCGGGCTGCAATCCCGCGTCGCCGAGCACGCGGACCTTCGATTCGATCAGCTCACGCTTGGCGGCAACGAGCAAGACGCTCATCTCCAAGCCGTCAGCGTCAGGATCCAGAATCTGGAAGTCGAGCTCCACGGATTCCATATCGAATGGAACGTGCTGCTCGGCTTCCCAGCGCATCAACTCGCGCGCCTGTTGTTCCTTGACGCGCTCGATTTGAATTTTCTTGATGATCACGTCGCGGCCACCGACGGCCGTGACGACGTGTTTCGATTTTACGCCCGCGTTGGCGAGCGCCGTCTGCACCGCTTCCGCGACGATGCCGGGGTCCATGACTTCACCCTCGACGATCGCGTCGGCGAGCAAGGGCGCGACCGAAGCTTTGATGAGCTCCGGCTCCCTCTTCGAGTGGTCGATGACGGCGACCTTCACCAG
Organism: Gemmatimonadaceae bacterium; assembly: GCA_035280125.1. Taxonomy (GTDB): domain Bacteria; phylum Gemmatimonadota; class Gemmatimonadetes; order Gemmatimonadales; family Gemmatimonadaceae; genus AG2. The sequence goes on from DATEGN010000334.1 coordinate 3,459, forward strand.
CCCGGAGCCGATGTCGAGTCCGACCGTCGTCTTCTTGCGACCGAAAAGTCCCATGGGGGCGGTGCGGACCTGGAAGCGCGGCGACCGATCACCGAACGCCCACGCTTCACCGCGGAAGGAAGGAACGCGTGCGGGCGGAATGTCCGCGCGCGTTGTGTTATAAATTTACTAACTCACTGCCTAACATCCTGTGACTCATCGCGCTCGCCTCGTTGCGTTCACAACTTCTCTCACGTTCCGAACGGGGCAGGCTGACCGCGCGAGTGGGTCGTTTCTACCGGGTAGAACGACCAACGGATCCAAGCGTAACAACACTTTTGTAGTGAACTGACACGGTATTGCACTCTCAAAACAGCTCCGACCATGCGCGTTCACGCACGTATCGCGGCTGTAGTCTTGACGCGATGCCGTATCCGGCGTCACAGCCGGAATTGCGCAGCGTCGTTGCGTGCGCGAGCCTCACGTCACTGGTTAACGCATGCGAAACATTCGCATCGCTGCTCGCCCGCCATGCGTACACCGCCCCACTGATCGTAATGTTGTCAGCGAGCGTCTCGATGCCGTGCCGCGCGACAATCTGACCGGAAAACGTGAATGGACCCGCGATCGCGAGGCGTCCCTCGACGAGGAGGACACCTTGCCCGACCCCGCCATCGATCGTGAGATCACCAGGTGCGTACACGAGCGGCGCGCGCTCGGCGCATTCAGCGACCGATCCACGCGGATCGCCCCAGTTCGCGTCGCTCGCGGCGCACGTCCCACCAGCGGCAATCGGCATCGGCGTGATGTGCGCGTCAGCCGCAAGGCGAATGTCGGCGCGCCCCGCGAGCTCGCTCCACCACGCGTCGGCCATGCGCAGATAGAGGCTCGAGTCGGCGGCGATCGAGTCGCGCACAATCGACGGTCGGGAGTCGGGCGGAATGTCCGCGTCGATCGAAAGTGCGGCGCCTGGTGAGAGAATTATCGCCGCCGACGGCACCGCACACGTGCTGTCCACCTCGACGCGTACGCCGGCACCGATCGTGACATCGACCGCCGAAATGAGCGCGCCATGAATTCGCGGGGGCTCGAATGGCAGCCGAACGAGTATGCTCACGCGCCGCGCGACATCGCCGCCGACGCGCGTCGCCTCACTCGTGATCGAAAAGACTCTCGACGTGAGGCGCGTGACGAATGTCGTGGTGCGCACGCTCGCGCTGGCGTTTGCGAGGGCCGCCACGGTACTGCCGACGCGTTGCCGGCTCCGATCGATCGAGCTCCAGTTTCCAATCGCCGAGTGGAGCGCCACTTCGGCCGCGGCGAGCAGCTGCGCTCCAGTCGCGGTGTTGAAGGCGTTGCGCCTTGCCGCGCGCTGCGCAAAGAGAACGGCGGCGCCCGTTAGCGCACAAATGACGAGAAAGAACAACACCGACACCAGCGCGATGCCGCGACGCTTCGCCGCACACGTCGATGAGTACTCGCTCATGGCTTGTTCCGGAGCGCCGCCACCACCGTGAGCGAGTCGCGCGCGGATGCCGTGTCGGTTGCTTCGGCGTGGAGCACCGCCTCGATCCGCGCGATCCCGCGCGTATCCGGCGTGCTCGGCGCGACAGGGGCACCGTTGCTGTCGAAGTAGACGAACCGCGTGCCACGAGCGCCCACCGGTGCGTACGGGCCACTCACTGGTTGTACTCCGTTGAATGCCCCCGAGCTGCTATTCGAGGCGCGCAGCCCGAGGTACCAGTGGCCGTCGCTCGCGCGGTAAAAGCTGAAGCGAATCGGTCGAGTAACGCGGATCATCGCGCCGGCAATGGCGAGAACGCTGTCGCGAAGATCGACGGCCCACGGATGAGCAACATCGAACACCTTCGCTCCGTCAGGATCAGTGAGAATGGAACAGCCGCCAGATATGCGACGCGCGGCGCGCAGCCGCACAGGGCGCCATTGCTCCCCCGCGTCGCCGTCGGTGAGCAGCCATGCGGTGTCGCCGTCCTGAACGCCGAGCGTCACCGACCGCCCGCCCACGGCGAGATATGGAGCGACCGTCCACGTCGATGGAGTGGCGCCGCACACGAGCGCATTGGCGATGGTCTGGCGCAGCTGAAGCGAGCTATCGCGCGCTTCGCCGAATGCGATGTCGCCGGCGACAGCAGAGAGTCCGCGCAGGTCGATCGGCAGGACTTCTGCCGCCGCCGCGAGCTGCTCACCTACGGCAAGGCGATCGGTCTCTCCACGCAAGTGGTTCCCGAGCCGACTGCCGATCGCGAAGACAAGGCCGAGTACGAGCGCACCAAGCACGAGCGAAATGCTCACTTCGACGAGCGTGAAGCCGCCGCGGGCTCGAAGATCGCGCGCCCTCACCCGAGTGACTAACATCGCGCCCCCATGCGGAGCACCGTTGTCCGGCTGCCGCGCGTAGTCATGATAATCACACTGTCCGTTATGACTCGAGTGTCGTTAGGTAGAACGGTCTCCGTGTACCATTCGATGACTCCCGATCCAGCCGGCGACACGCCTGAGTTGGTGCCCTGACAGGGAAGACTCGCGGTGCGCTCGAGACGCGCCACGGCGATGCTCAGCGCGGCGGATTCGCGTCGTGAGATGTTCGCGTCTCGCGTGCTCGCGGCTGCCATCCCCACGAGCGCGAGTAATCCGACCTCGAGCAGCACGAGCGCGACGAGCAGCTCGATGAGGCTGAATCCACTGCGTGCACGATGCTGTTGCGAGCACTCATTCCGTCGCTCGCTGCAGAGACTACTCCGGCTGTCCATCGCAGAACACTTCCTCGCCCTGGATCGATGCGGCGAAGGTACGTGTCGCGCGCCAACACTGATCAGCGTTTTGTTGCTCGACGGATCGATTGGTCGCCGAGCGTCAGCGGCGTGCTTTGCGCGCCCATCCAACGGGGGGCGTGGGACGTCGGCGATTGCCGGTTGCGGGTGCTTTCGCGTCCGCGGGCAGCGCGACGCTTGGAAAGAGCACGTGAAACGCCGCGCCGCCTTCACGCGCGGTCGTCACCCAGATCGTGCCCTGGAAGTTGTCGACGATCCGCGAAACGATGGCGAGACCGAGTCCGGTTCCCTTCCCCGATGGCTTCGTGGTGAAGAATGGATCGAAGATGCGCTCCGCGAGCTCGCGTGGTACTCCGGGCCCCGAGTCGGCGACGATGATCTTCGCGATCTCGATCGCGTCGTGGGTGCCGAGCCAGCGTTGCGCGCGAAGCGATGGTGGATGCTCGATCGCGTCGGCGCGGGCGTCGGCGGTGCGGCGCATCGCCGGCTCGCGCAGGGTGAATCGCGCCGCGCGCTCGAGCCTGACGACGATGCACCCACGCCCGCTCATGGCGTCGACCGCGTTGATGAGCAGATTGACAAAGAGCTGCTCGAGATCGTGTCGATCGCTCGAAACGAAGAGCGCCTCGTCGGTGAGCTCCAGCGTGACATCCACCGCCGCAAACAGCCCCTGCGAGCGTAACAGCGCGACGGACGAGCGAACTACGTCGTCGATCGCAACCGGCACCAGCGCGGGCGGTCTCGCACGCGCGTAATCGAGGAGACCTCGAACGATCCGCTCGATGCGCGCGCTCTCTCGTTCGAGAGCACCGAGCATCTCGAGCGAGTCGGCGCGCTGGCGCAGGCGCGCGCGCAGCTGATGAACCTGACCGAGAATGGCGCCGAGTGGATTGCCGATCTCGTGAGCGACACTGGCGGCCAGCCGGCCGATGCTCGCCAACTTCTCGACGCGCACGAGCTGAGCCTGATCCTCCATCGCGCGTGCGGTGAGTTGATCGAACTTCGATGAAACATCGTGGAGCTCGACGACTGTCGTGGGGGGCATTCTCCGTGCGAGGTCGCCAGCGACGATTTCCTCGGCCGCCTTCGCGAGATTTCGCAACGGACGGATGACGGCGTGACGCAGCACGAGTCCAGCCCATGCGACGAACAGAATGACGTCGATCGCGACCACGAACGCGAGGACGAACGGATCGCGCACCGCGGGCAGCCGACGCGCCGAGAGCAGTGCAAGCGGCAGCACAACGGCAGCCGCGAGCAAGACGGCGAGCTTGATGAGCAGCTCAGTTTCGAGCGAGCGGTTGGGGCGCGTGGACGGCATCGATGTTTTAAGACGACCGCGGTCCGGGTCGGGTGACGGGTGGAGGTAGCGGGGAGAGGGTTCCGCCGCGTGTGCCACTTGGCCTCAAAGAGAAAGGCCCCGTGATTGCTCACGGGGCCTAACTGGCATTGACTGAGCGCTGCGTATTACGGGACGAAGCAGCTCGGTTCACCGTCGCCAGCCAAGGTGCCGACGATCGGGTTGGTCGTGTTGACGCCGATACCGCAGGTACCGCCAAGGATCTGGCTGTGCGTCACGGTCGCCGACCAGTAACCAGGCCCTGGCGTCACGACGGGCACGCCGACGCCGGAGGTGTTCTTGAAGGTGTTCTTGCTCACCAGCGTGGTCGCGGTCGTGTAGTACGTCGAATCGGAGAAGAACGCTTCCTCAGCCGTCACGAGGTTGCGAAGGTCCGACTTCATCGCAGTGACGTACGCCTTCGTCTTGGTGTTCGCGAACTTCGGGATCGCGATCGCGGCAAGAATGCCGATGATGACGACCACGATCAGCAGCTCGATGAGCGTAAAGCCCTTCCGATTGCGGGGCATGTTCTACTCCGGGGAAAGTGAAACGGATGGGGAGCTTGCGCTCCGCCGAGACATCCGGCACCACAGAAGGCAACCGCCGGACCATGCGAGACCATGTGATTTGCAATTGCTAACATCGCGCCCGGACGCGTGTTAGCACGGACCATCAGGGGCCACTGACCGCCGTGACACGGGCGAATTGCGAGGCCCCCCGCGTTTTGCCATCGTCAAACGAGGACACCGTGTGGCGCGGTTGCGGACCTTTTGCCCTAGCGTTAGGCAGTTTTGTCGCAGCGTTAGGCACCGCGCGCATGACACTGTCACTGTATTGGACGATCCGGCGAAGGTCTTGGAGCCGCGCGCCGCCCAGGCTCATGCCGAGAAGCGCCTGTTCCCGCGCTTCGGCCGGGTGACCCGTGTCGGCAAAACAGGCCGCGAGATTCTGCCGGCCCATCGCCTGGTGGAGAGTGGGCGAGATGGTCAAGGCCGCCTCATACAGTGGAATCGCGGCCGCGCACATCCCGTTCGACTGGTACTGCATCGCGAGATTGAACGACGTGTACGGATCGTACGGGAACAGGGCAAGCGCGCGACGATAGTGATGCTCGCCCTCTCGCTTTCGCCCAGTCTCGAACATCCAGGCGCCGAGCATGTAGTGCGCGCGGTAGCTCTCGGGCGAGTCGATGATGGATTGCGTGAACAGTCGCTCATTGTCGTGCCAGACCGTGGTGCGAGTGACACTGCGCCAGGAACCGGCGACGAGTATACCGACCAGCGCCGCGACCGCGGCAACCCGAGCGTTGCGAGCAACACCCTTCGATTGCGCATGCGCGGCCAGATCGGCGAGCCACGCGACCACCGCACCGACGGCGAGTAAAGCGCCGAAGCTCGGCAGAAACAGTGTTCGCTCGGAGAGAATGATCCCCGCGGGAACGATGAAGTTGCTCGTGGGGAGCAGCGTTATGCAGAGCCACGCGATGCCGAAACTGGCGACGCGCGCGGCACCACGCTGCTTCCAGAGCGCGATGCCGAGCCCCAGAATGCCGACGAGCAACAGGAAGCCCGGGACCTGGACGATACTGGGCCCCTGGGCGATCTCGACATAGGGCGGTGCGTACTCCGTCGTGAGATGCGCCGGCCACAGGAGCAGGCGCACCCAATCAGGGACCACGCCAAACATCGTCAGCACGCGGTTCCCGTAGCTGAGGTCGAGCGCTTGAAAGGCGACGAATGGCTGGAATCCCGCGATGTCTCCCTGCTTCACCACGGCGCGCGCCGCGAGATAGAGTACCGCGACGAGTGTCTGCCAGAGAATGAGCGGCCGCACCATGACGAGTCGCGTACGCAGCGGGCGTGCATCGCGAGCGACGATGACCTCGATCGCCACCAGGAGTGCGGGCAGGACGATCGCGTGCTCCTTGAAGAAGAGCGCGGTGGCGTAGCACGCGCAGATCGCGACGCCTTCACCAACGGAAATGTTCGCTCCCCCTCCCGTGAGGCGCCGCCGGAGATAGATCCCGACCGCGATGAGCAGTAGCAGCGCCACCCAAAGCTCGGATTGCCCGACGATGTTCGCGACCGCCTCGACATGCACCGGGTGCACCGCGAACAGGGCTGAGACGATCCACGCCGCGGACAACGGCAACAGCATCTCCGCAATCCA
>DATEGN010000335.1:0-13385 GCA_035280125.1 Gemmatimonadaceae bacterium
GCACGCGGCGTAGGACACGCCCGGAGACGTCCGCCGACCCGGTGCGTCCACCCTCCTTGAGCGTCTCGTGAAGGTTCGCGTGAGACGACTTGAGTGCCGGGACGACGCCGAACAGCAAGCCTGTGAAAACAGAGAGGCACAGAGTGAATGCGAGCACCGATGCGTCGAGCCCGAGCTCGTCGGCGCGGGGGATGTTCGGGACGATCGCAACGAGCGACCGCACACTCCAGTACCCGATGCCCAGGCCGAGTAAGCCGCCGGCAAGCGCGAGCAACACGCTCTCCGTGAGCAGCTGCCTGACGAGCACCCACCGATCGGCGCCTAACGCCGTGCGAATTGCGACTTCCTTCTGTCGCGACGTCACACGAGCGAGCAGCAAGTTCGCGACGTTGGCGCAGGCGATCAGGAGCACGAATCCCACTGCGCCGAGCAGCACGAGGAGTGCGGGCCGGATGTCGCCAGTTGCCAGCTGGTTCAACGTCTTGACCTTGAGCGTCCACTCCTTGCCGACCGAGTTTGGATACAGACGTCGCACTTCCTCGGCGAACGCGTGCATCTCTGCGTCCGCCTGCTTGGCCGACACGCCGGGTTTGAGGCGAGCCGTCAGATTGAGCCACTCGGTAGTGTACCTGTCCGGCGAGAATTGCTTCGAGTCGAGCGCAAGCGGCGTCCAGATGTCGGTTCGGGTGTTGAAGAACGATTTGAATCCCGGCGGCATGACGCCAAGCACCGTGTAGCTTCGCGCGCTGAGTTGAATACTCTTGCCAATGACGCCCCGATCGCCGCCATAGACGCGCTTCCACAGTCCGTCGCTCAACACGACGACCTGATTCTTCCCCGCCTCGTCCTCGTCTCGGCCGAACACTCTGCCCAATTGTGGCGCGACGCCGAAGACACGGAAGTAATCGCCGGAAACTCGGCTCGCCGGTACGCGTTCCGGGTCGCCCGTCCCCGTTAGGTTCGCGCTCCAACCGGACTCCACCGCCATGGCCTCGAAGCTTTTCGTCTTGTCGCGATAATCGCGAAATCCGACGGCCGACACCGGTGCTTCGAGATTATTGAGCGCCACGGATCGGTAGAAATGATTGATCGTGACGAGGCGGTCCGGCTCCCGATAATCGAGCGGCTGGAGGAGCACGGTGTTGACGACGCTGAAGATGGCCGTGTTGGCACCGATGCCGAGACCGAGCGTCAGAACGACGACGGTCGTGAAGCCTGGACTCCTGAGGAGCCGCCGGATGGAGTATCGGAGCACGAGAGAAGGGGCGAGAGGCTAAGGGGCTAGGTGCTAGGTGCTTGTGCTAGGTGCTGAAGGTTCGACAGCTTGGAGGTGACTTGGGTTTGTATCAAGGGGTCGCGAGTGGTGTGAGAAACGTTGGCTTGTTGCTCGCCGTGGCCGCAACGGCATGTTCGGGCTCGCGCGGGCCGGAGATTGCCCCATACGCGGCGATTGCGATTACGCACGTCACGGTAGTCGACGTTAGGGGTGGTTCGCCACGGACCGACGCCACCGTGGTCGTGCGTGGGAATCGTATAGCGAGCATCGGCTCCAGCGATTCCGTCGCGCCGGCCGACGCGCGTATCGTCGATGGCCGTGGCAAGTACCTGATTCCCGGCCTCTGGGACATGCACGTCCACGCCGCGTGGCCCAACATTGCGGATCCGGTGGCCGAGCTCTTCGTCGCCAATGGAGTCACGGGTGTGCGCGACATGTGGGGCGATCCCGACATCATCCGCGACTGGAAGCGGCACGTCACCGAACGCGATGGACGCTACCCGCGTCTCGTCGCGGCGGGCAATCTCGTCGACGGCCCTGATCCCGTGTGGCCGAACTCGATCCGGGTACGCAATGCCAATGACGCTCGGAACGTCGTGCGCTCGCTCCAGCGTGAGGGCGCAGAGTTCATCAAGGTGTATAGCCACCTTCCGCGTGACGCGTACTTTGCGATTGCTGAAGAATCCAGGAAGCTCGGCATTCCCTTCGCGGGGCACGTGACGATTGCGATCACGGCCGCCGAGGCATCGCAGGCCGGCCAGCGCAGCATCGAACATCTTACCGGAGTCGCGCTCGGCTGTTCTGCGCTCGAGTCGCAGATTGTTGACGAGACATCGAAGACCATCGACGGCCGTGGGTGGGCAACGGCATCCGCCTTCGAACGTGCAGCCGGCGGCTTGATCGATTCGACGTATGATGCCGCGCGCTGTGATTCGCTGGCCGCGCTCTTCGTGCGCAACCAGACATGGCAGGTCCCGACGCTAACCGTTCGGTACAACGTTACGCATCTCGACGAGCCGGCGCTCGAGAATGATGCGAGGCTTCGCTACGTCCCGCGCTTCGTTAAGCAGCGGTGGTTCGATCGCGCCGAAACGATCGAGCGGGGCTCGACGCGGGCGGCGCTGGCGCAAAAAGCGCAATTTCAGCGGGAAGTAATGATCGTCGGTCAGCTCTGGCGCGACGGCGTGCCGATACTCGCCGGCACCGATGAGCTCAATCCATACTGCCTGCCTGGTTTCAGCCTTCACGACGAGCTCGCGCGCCTCGTCGGCGCTGGACTCACTCCGCTTGCCGCGCTCCAGGCCGCGACGATCAATCCCGCTCGCTTCCTGAGCGCCGCCGACTCGCTCGGAACAGTAGAGCCGGGGAAGGTCGCGGATCTCGTGCTCCTGGACGGCGACCCGCTGGCCGATATTCGCAACGTGTCCCGCATTTTGGCGGTGGTGGCGAATGGTCGCTTGATCGATGCGGCCGATCGTGAGCGTTTGCTCAATGACGCGGCAGGGGCGAGTGGACCGATGCAGCAACGGCGGCCGGTTCAGACGGGCATCCCGCGGCGCCGGCCGTAACCGTCATTCCGCAGCGACGTCTCATTATCAACCCCAGCGCAGTCCCCTGTCATCCCGAGCGCAGCGAGGGATCGGTTCTTCAGGAACTTCCGGGAATTCTGCGCGACAGGGCCGCCTGGAAAGTCCAGAAACTTGGGGACGCGAATCGCGCGAATCTGAGGGCGAATCCAACCGCGCGGCGTATCGGCTTTGTTGAGTGACGATCGTCATCTCTTCATTTTTTTGATCGTGTCGATGTCGCGATAGAACTTTGGGTGTGGACCGAAGTGGAGCTCGAGGAGTTCGCCGCGCATGCGATACACTGGCGGCGACGAGGTCCACAACCAGCATCATTCGCATTCCAGCGGCTGCGAGTTCACAACAGAAGCGCGCGCGATTGGATTCGCCCTGGATTCGCCGGATTAGCGTCCCTCATTTTTGGACTCGCCAAGCGTGTCTGCGAACCGATAAATCCCGGAATTCCCGGAAGAACCCAGTGTAGGCGCTAGTCCGCGCGAATTGTCACCAGCGGATCCACACGCGCCGCCCGCCGCGCCGGCAGATAACTCGCGATGAGTGCGACAGCGACGAGCGACGCCGCGGCGGCGGTGAAAGTGAGTGGATCGCCCGGGCCAATCTCGAAGAGCCACGAACGTAGCAATCGCGTCGCGAGGAGGCCGCCGCCGACACCAATGGCGACGCCAATCGCCGCGAGCGCGAAGCCTTCGCCGAGGATGAGACGGAGAATGTCGGCGCGCTGCGCTCCGAGCGTGAGTCGGACGCCCATCTCCTGCCGGCGCTGCGTGACTGAATACGAGACCACGCCATAAATGCCGAGCGCCGCGAGCACCAGCGCCGCGCTCGCGAAGACGCCGAGCAACGCGATGTTCAGCCGCTGCTGTGCAGTGGACTGGTCGACGATCGATTCCATCGTCTGCACGTTATAGAGTGGCAGCGTTGGGTCGACCTCGTGCAGCACATCGCGAATCGTTCCGACTGTCGAGGCCACGGTTCCACGACCGCGAACGATCAGCGTCATCGTATGAAAGACACGCGCGTAACGACGCATGAACATGTACACAATCGGCGCCGGCGCCGTCGTTAAGCTGGCTTGCCGCGTGTCATTCACCTCGCCGACCACGGGAAATCCGTTGGGCTGAGTATTGAACGCAATCTCTCTGTTCAGGGGTGTTTGCCGCGGCCAGAACGCGTCTGCGGCGGATTTGCTGACGACCATCGAGACCGTAGACTCGTTCCACTCGAGATCGCGTCCCTTGAGCACCTGCATGCCAAGTGCGCGGAAGTAACCGGGCGTGATCGAGCGTATGGTGCTCATCAACGGCTGATCGGCCGGCCGCGGCGGCTCACCGATGAGACGAATCGAAGTGAATATGCCACCGCCACCGAGCGGCGGCGTGTCTGCAGCGCCGGCCGCTTCGATTCCCGGCCGCGCCTCGAGATCTGTCGTGAGAGTTTGATAAAATGAGACCGCCGCCGAGTCGGGATAATTCGAGCCCAGTGTAATCGATGCGGTGACGACGTGATCGGGGCGAAAGCCCGGATTCACCGTGAGCATACGCCGAACGCTCTGCCAGACCAGTCCCGCACACGCCACGAGTACCAGCGCGAGCGACAGCTCGGCGACGACGAGCATTCGACGGACGGCGGCACCGACGCCGCTGCCAGGCGAGCGACTGCGAAGCTCACTGCTCAGGCCCGCGTCGAGCCGAGCGATGCGAAGCGCCGGCCAGAGGCCAAAGGCGAGCGACGTGAACAAGCTCGTCGCGATCGCGAAGAGAATCACGCGGGCATCGATTGTCATGTCGTCGGCGCGGGCGATAACTCCGAACGGGATCAGCCGGCGAATCGCACCGACAGCCAGGGCCGCGACTCCGATCCCCAACGCACCACCACACAGCGCGAGCACGAGAGACTCGACGATGAACTGTGCGGCGAGCCGTGCCTGCGAAGCACCTAACGCCTGGCGCACCGCCGTCTCACGGCCGCGCACCGCGCCGCGTACCAACATGAGATTGGCAACGTTGATGCAGGCGATGATCAGCAACAGACCAGATGCCGCGAGCAGAATGAGCAGCGGCTGCTTGGTGCCGAGCGACAGATCCTCCGTCAGGAAAAAAACGCTCGCGCTCCATCCGGCAATCTCGGGGTTCTCTTTCGCGACCTGCGTCTCCACGGCGCTGACGTCGGCGCGTGCTCGGTCGATGCCGGCACCCGGCTTCAGGCGCGCGATCGCACCGAACAGATGTTGGGCGTGGCGCTCCACATTCGAGAACGTCGAGAGCTCGACGACGGTCACGACGTCGAGCGGTGTCCCGACGAACGCCGGGCCCAGAAGCGCGGACTCGGGGGGAAGAACACCGATGATCGTGCGCGGCCGGCCGCTCACCGACACGGTTCGGCCAATGACAGACGGATCACCCGCGAATCGCCGCTGCCAGAATCCGTGGCTCAGGATCACGCTGTTGCTGGACTCACCACGTTCGTCATCTGACCCGAAGCCTCGGCCCAGCATCGGCTTGATGCCTAACAACTTCAGGAAATTCGAGCTGACGTTCAGGCTGGCGACGCTTTCCGGGCCATCGCTGGAGATCATGGTCGTTACGCGCGCGACGTAGAGCGCCATGTCGTCGAACGATCGTGTTCGCGCCTTCCAGTCTCGGAAGTCGGGATAGGAGACACCGAAACGCGGAATCGATTTGTCGGGATTCGTCCCCCATAACGAGACGATCCGGTCGCCATCGGCAAATGGCAGCGGACGCAGCACGACGGCGTCCACCGCGCTGAAGATCGCCGTCGTGGCACCGATACCGAGCGCGATGGTCAGAACGACGATCGCCGCGAACACCGGGAATCGACGTATCAATCGAAACGCGAGCCGCACGTCCTGCGCAATGAATTCCAGCCCGGGCTTGCGCCGCTCGCGATCGTCGATCGAACCACGTAGGAGCGTCCGTGCCTGCTCGATTGGCATCCCGAGATGACGCTCGGCGACGCGGACGGCTTCGTCGTAGCTCAAGCCTTGGTCGAGGAGCTCGTCCACACGATGGCCGAGCAAGGAGTCGAGCTCGTCTTGCAGCTCGTCATCGATCTGATCGCGCGAGCGCGCGGGAAGTCGGAGAAGGCGTCGCACACCCGGCCGAATGTCGAAGCGCATACACCCGGTGTTTAGAGGTTGTAAATGATCAGGCCTGTTTGGCGCCGATAACGCTCACGAGTGCATCGAAGTGATCGACCAGACGAACCGATTCTTCACGAAGATGCGTGCGTCCGGCCGCGGTCAATCGATAGAATCGCGCTCGCCGTCCTTTCTTCGTTATGCCCCACTCGGCCGAAAGCAGTTTGCGGTCTTCGAGGCGGTGCAGCGCCTGGAGCAGGGCAGCATCGTCCACGATCACGCGGCCGCCAGATCGCTCCTCGATCCAGGAGGCAATCTCGAACGCGTGCATCGGCGCCCAGGAGAGGGTCTTGAGCACGAGAACGTCGACGGTGCCTTTGAGGAGTGGCACGAGCAGCTCTCCCTGTTGTCTTAGGATAGACACTTAACCAATGCGCGAGGTCTGTCAATGCGTCGACACCCACGCCGGACTCGCTGACTCATCAGGCTCGCGCCCGAGTCTGCTCGAGGTATCGATGGCCCAAGGGCCTATCCGCGCGCTCGTCCCGGGGGCGCAACCCGTGCTGGATGTCGATGGCTGCGACTCGAGGGAGGGGCAGATGTCGATCTACTGGCGGTCTCTGTTGGTGGCCATGGCGTTCGCGCCGACGACGACTTGGGCACAGCAACGCGTGGTCATCCCCGCGGGCACACGCCTCACGGTACGGCTCAACGAGGAGCTCTCGACAGCAAACAGGCGCAAGGGATCGGTCTTCAGCACGCGACTCGAGAAGCCCGTCACGGTGGACGGACGCGTCGTGGTGCCAAGCGGCACGCTCGCGTATGGTCGAATCCTCGATGTCGAGCGGAACAAGCGGGTCGGTCGGCCGAAGATCGACGGAACGCTGACATCGCTGATGCTCGGCGGGCGCGAAGTGCCGATCGTCACGGAGGTCGTCGGCGTAGAAGGCAAGCGGGGCGGCGGCCTCGTGAAAGTCGGAGCGGGCACGCTCATCGGTGCCATCGCCGGGGCGCCAGTCGCAGGCGCGGCCATTGGCGCCGGCGTCGCCGGGGTGATGCGCGGGAGCGATCTGGTGATTCCGGCGGGCACGATTGGCGAGGTTGGGCTCACGCAGAACGTTGTGCTGCGTCGTTAGGAAGTCGTGTAGAGTGATCGCGTTGTGTGATCGCGTTGTGTGATCGCGGGCGGGGCTCCTCCGCTGCCCTATGACAATGCTGGGTTCCTCAGGAATTCCCTGGGAATTGTCCGCGTCGGGGCCGCCTGGAGAGTCCAGAAACTTGGGGACGCTAATCGCGCGAATCTGAGGGCGAATCCAACCGCGCGGCGTATCGGCTTTGTCGAGTGACCATCGTCAACTCATGATTTTTTTGATGGTGTCGACATAGCGATAGAACTTTGGGTGTGGACCAAAGTGGAGCAGCACGATCGAATGCACGCGCTCAGCTTCGAGGAGTTCGCCCCGCATGCGATACACTGGCGGCGACGAGGCCGACAACCAGCATCATTCGAATTCCAGCGTCTGCGCGTTCACAACAGAGGCGCGCGCGATTGGATTCGCTCAGATTCGCGTAATTAGCGTACCTCATTTTTGGACTCGCCAAGCGTGTCTGCGAACCGATAAATCCGAGAATTTCCTGCAGATCCCAATACTGCATTGGCTCCGTGCGGCGTTAACGATCCTCGGCCAAATGGCAGCATTGCTCATAGTGCCCCGGAGCGACCCGCTCCTGCTATCGGGCGCACCGGAAGACCGCTCCCTACTATCGAGCGCGATTCGGCCTGCCTACGGAAGCCCGACCAGCCCGCCACTGACGGCCTTGAGCTGCGCGTCGAGCTTCTGCTTCTCGGCGTCGAGCTGAGCGCGCGCATCCGCCACGCGTTTGTCGGCGTTCGCGCGAAGATCGGCCACGCGTGCCTTCACGGGAGCGGCCTTCTCGTTGACCAGGCTATCGACGCGAGCGCGCACCTTGGCCTCGGCGGCGGCCACCTGAGCACCGACGACATTCCGCAACTGATCCGCGACCACGCGATCGAGGTTCGAGCTCACGGCGAGCTTAGGTGACTTGAGTGTTCCGCTGATGTCGGCGTTCATCTGCAGCGCCGTGACACCGGTGAGCACACGCGCAACGAGTGACTCGATCGTGTTGAGGCGTTTCGCAGCGATGCTGTCGGCAGTCCAGACCAGCTTGTTCGACGCAACCGTCCACTTGGCACCGAGCTGATCGCCGTCTAGCGATAGCGAGAGCGCCGTTGCGCCTCGTCCCAGCTCGGCGCGATAGGGAAGCCCAGGAATTGGAAATCCGGGCAGTTCGAGACCCGACGCCTGGAGATTGATCACGTCGCGTGGCTTGGCCGAACGATGATCGAGCATGCCCGTTAGGCGCAGCGAGTCGACCGCCGTTCCGGTCGCCGCGCGTCGCACGGCGAACATCGTCGGTTGGCCAACGACAGCCGGCTCCGTAGTCGCATTCGTTACGGCGGCGACGTAATTACCCTTCGCCGGTCCATCGCTGATCGCGACGCTGAGGTCGGCACGGCGCAGCAGGAAGTGCGGATACGCGGCGGGCTTCACGAAATGCACCGTCGTTCCCGACGCGCGAAGCCGCTTGGGACCCTCCGATTGCTTCGGCAACAATCCGGGGGGCATATAGTGCTGGGCAAGTTGAGTCCAGTAAAGCGCTTCCTGAACTTTGTCGATGGTTATCTTGCCGAAAAGCGCGGAGCCAATGTCCGGTGCGTCGACCGACGGCAGCTTGATCAGCTTGCGCGCGAAGGCATAGTCGGTTTTGCGCGCGTCATCCAGGGAGCGCAGAGCACCTTGCATGCTGTCGGCGAGAGCACGTGAGCCGTTCGCAAAGTTCTCAACGCGCTTCTTCGCGGAATCGACCTGGCCCGAGATGCGCCGAATGTCATTCACTGCCGTGCGGGCTCCGGAGATGCCGAGCGTCCGAACATTCGTGCCCTGCAGCCGTGTGAGCAAGGCGCGCGACGAGTCGAGCGTCTCCTGTAGTTTGAGATTCGCGTAACCTTTTTCGACGTTGCTGCGCGCCGAGTCGGCTCGTGACGCGAGCGCGAGCGCCGCTTTCACGGATGCGAGCTGCGTCGGGTCGAGAACGATCGACTTGATCGTGTCGATCGGTGTAAACGACAGCAGCGGGACGTCGAACTGCTTCGCCCATTGCTGCATGGCGTGGAGCGCAGAGGGCGCGAAGCCGCCCGCCGGTACTGGCCGCGCGGCCGTCGTTCGCGCTGTCCCCGTGCGGACGTCGCCGATGGTGAGTCGGCTCACGACAAGCTTCTTCTCCGCTAACGGCGCGGGCTCCAACTCGACGAACAGCTTTTTGACCTCGAGCAGATTCTTGTGAGCATCGAAGGGATCCGCGATCGCGATGCCCGCGATCTCGATCGCGCTTTGCGTGTGGTGGATCTTCAGATCGGCGACATCGACTTCCGTGCCTAACGCCTTGGTGCCCGTCTCCTCTATGGTGGTGCGCACGAAATGTTCGGCGAAGAACATCCAGACGAGCACGACGAGCGCGCCGGCGAGCACGATTGGAATGATCCCCTGCCAGCGAAACACTGCCTTGCGTTTGCGGCCGGTCGAGCCGTCGGGCGGCGCGCCACTGCCACCCGCGGGCGGTCCGTAGACCGGCGTCGAGCCGCTACGGACGGAACCAGCGGTAGACATTGTATACCTGAGAAGCGGCGAGAACCTTGTAGAACTGCGACTGCCGCACGCGCTCACCGAATGTCGCGCGATAGCGCACGACCGCGTATCGCGACACAAGCCAGAGCGGGATGAAAAGCAGAAGCCAGACAACGACGCTGCCGAGAACCACCGTGTTGTTGAAGTTTGTCAGGGCAAGCACTGGCGTGTTGTCCCACGTCGTCCAGAAAGGCCGAAGGGATACGGCATCGATCAGGAGCCAGTGTCCCACGCGATCAAACAGCGGGTCGAGCATGAAGCCGACAGGTACGAACAGCACCCAGGCCAACATCCCCGCTGCAAAAGACACGTTCAGGACGGCGAGCAGCAAGACAACCAGCACGTTGTGCGCGTTCGCAATCGGCGTCAAACCCAACGCCGCGCCGAGCGCGACGCCGAGCCCGATCTGCGTCGGCGTCCCTTCGGAGTGCAGTGTTTTGACGAGCGATTGCAGGAACTTTAAGAGCGCGAGCATGGAACCTGTCATCCTGAGGAGCGCTTCGCTTCGCTCAGGATGACAGCAGAACAGCTTCAGCGCAATGCTTGCACGACCGGAAGCTTCGCCGCCCTTCGCGCCGGGAAGAATCCACCCAACACCCCCATCACCACCGCGAAAATCAACCCCGCAAGCAGAAGTCCCGGCGTCACCCGGAAATTGAATGCAATCGTACTGAAGTTCGACCAGTTCGTTGTGCTCGCAACGAATCCATTGACGGGCAATGCGATCAAGCAGCCCAGGACGCCACCGATCGCGGCAATCAAGGCTGACTCCACCAGGAAGCTCGCGAGCACGCTGCGTGGGTGAAAGCCTAACGTGAGCAACACCGCGATCTCCGGCGTGCGCCCCGCGACGGCCGCATACATCGTGTTCACCGCACCGAAGACAGCGCCCACCGCCATGATGCTCGTGATCACGATCGCCAGGAACTGGAGAATGTTGCCGAGCAGCTTCGATTGGTCGACGTAGAACGTCGATTCGCGGTGCACGTCCACCTGCAGCCGCTTGTCCGCTTCGATCGCGCGCTTGGCGTCCTCGAACGCCGCCGGATCCTTCAGGCGGAACGAGACCGATTGAAAGACCTGGCCGCGAAACACGGGCATGAACTGCTCATTCTCGCCCCAGATCTCCGACTCGAAGGCCGAACCGCCGGCGCTGAACTCACAGACGACGTCCCAATTCCGGCCCGCGAAGTGCAGCTTGTCACCAACGTTCGTGTGCACGTAACGGCCTTCAACCTTGCTGCCGACGCACACCTCGGCGCGACCAGAGACTGGCTTCTGTCCCTTGGCGACACGAATGTTGGCGCGAACGTCCCAGGCCTTGTCGCTGATGCCGCGCACGACCACGTTGCCGACGTTGTTGCTGTCGCCGCCAACCCGAACGAGGGGCACGAGCACGTAGACTTCCGGACTCACCATGGGACGTCCGTCCGCGGCGAGGGCGACGTGTGGCAACGTAGCGAGCAAGTTTGCCGTTTCGCGATCGATGCCACTCGAGAGCTCGGAGTCGGCGCCGCGCCGCAGAATCAGCGCATTGTCGTCCGAGCCGGTGCGCGCGAGCGCGGCGCGGAAGCCGTTTGCCAGCGCGAGCATGCCGATGAATACGGCGACGACGAGCGCGATGCCGACGGCGGTGAACGCGGTCGACGCCGGGCGTTGCAGCACACTGCGCGCGTTGTAGACGAATGGAATCTTCATTCGACTTGCCTCAACGCCGAGATCACAGGCAACCGCGCCGCGCGAATGGCGGGAACGACGCCGCTCGCCACCATGAGGACGAGCGCAACAGTGGCGCCTAACGCCAGCGTGCCACCGGTGACGTCAAAGCCCGGCAAGAAGCCACCGCCATTGAAGTGAGTCGATTTATACAGGATCTTGGCACCGCCAAGTCCGATGACCGCGCCAATGACCGCGATGACGCCCGCCTCGAGCATGACCACGCCGAAGAGCGTCGTGTCACCGAATCCGATCGTCTTCAGCACCGCCACCTCTCGCGTTCGCTCGCGGGCGCTCATCATCATCGCGTTCGCCGTGACCAGCAGAATCGCGAATACGACCGCCATGCCGATCGTCCCCATGAGCAAACTCACATTCCCCCACATGGTGGCAAAGCTCGCATTAAAGGCTTGCTCGGTTCCCGTCTTCGACGGATAGGAGGAATTCCTGAACTGATCGTCGATTGTCTTCGCGATGGTCGCCGCGTGGTCGGGATGATCGATCCGTGCGACGTACCAGCCGACGAGTCCCTGACGTCCGGTCCGCTCCTCGAGATAGTCGTGATGGAACATCATCATGTCGTCGCCGATCGCGGGATCGGTCGGCGTGTAGACGCCGCGGATCGTGAACGTCCAGTCGCCCGGATAGATCGTTCCCTGAAGTGTCACGTTCTGACCGAGCTTCCACCCGAACGTGTTCATCAGCCCTTTGCCGATCAGGGCCCCGGTTCGCTCCTGGATGAATGCCTTCTTTTGATCCTCGGGAACCGCAATCTCGGGATACATATCGAGATACGACTTCGGATCGACGGCAAATTGGCCAAAGAATTTCTTGCCGTCGCCGTATCGGCCGCCAAACCAGTTCGCAAAGGTGACGGCCTCGATGCCGGGCGTCGCCTGGAGACGATTGACGTACGAGATCGGCAGCGGGAACACGATGCCGGTCGCGCTCGTCGAGACGAGACGCCGCACGCTGCCCATATTGGCGGCATTGCCTATCGTCGTCACCACCGTTTGCAATGATGCAAATAGAAAAAGAGCCAGGGCGACGCTCGTTATGGTGAGAACGGTTCGTCGCTTGTGACGCCCCAGATTGGCGAGAACGAGAGGTAAGTATTTCATCGTGGCACCTTTGCGGTGGCATCGGCAGACGAAAGGCTCGGGAATGTATCGCCGCGAATGAGATCGCCCTTCTCGAGATGCAGCACGATCGTGGCTCGCTCGGCAGCGTGCAGGTCGTGCGTGACGATGATGATGGTCTTCTTGAACTCGTCATTGAGCCGCCGGAGCAAGGTGAGCACCTCCTGCGAGCTCTTGGCGTCGAGTTGGCCCGTGGGCTCGTCGAGTAGAATCACCGTCGGATCCGCGACAATCGCGCGTGCGATGCTGACGCGCTGCTCCTGTCCACCCGAGAGCTGTCGCGGATAGTGATCCATGCGGTCATCCAGCCCAACGACGCCTAACGCCAAGCGGACACGCTCGTCGCGCTCCTTCTTGGAGAGACGCGTGAGCAGCAGCGGCAGCTCGACGTTCTGATACGCCGTCAGCACGGGCAGCAGGTTGAACTGCTGAAACACGAAACCCACGTGGCGCGCGCGCCACGGTGCGAGCTGACTCGGCCTCATCGAGCTCACGTCGGAGCCGGCGACAGAAATCGTCCCGCGATTGGGCTTATCCAATCCCGCAATCAGATTGAGCAGCGTCGACTTGCCAGATCCCGAAGGACCCATCAACGCAAGAAAACTTCCCTCGTCCACGTCGAGGGTGATGCCGTTGAATACATCGATGCGCTGCGTGTCACGTTGAAACGATTTGAAAACGTCGCGAATCTCAACCAGGGCCATGAAGCCTCCCTACGGTGTTAGGATTTGCTAACGCTCACCCGCAGTCCCGCGCGCGGCTGATCGACACCACCAGAGAGCAGCATCTCGCCGCCGGAAAGCCCTTTGCGTATCTCGCGATAGCCGGCGCTGGTGGGCCCAGCGTCGACGACGCGCGACTCGA
>DATEGN010000336.1:0-11538 GCA_035280125.1 Gemmatimonadaceae bacterium
TAGCGCACGGGCCCGAAGGTGTGCTCGGCGCGCTGGTGCTCGCGGCGACGGTAATCATCACGCTCGTCGTCGGCGCCTTCGACGCGGTGCTGCTCATCGCGCCGCCGACACTGTTCGTCTGGCTTCTGCTTGGAGTCTACTCGGAACCCGCATCGCAATCGGCGCCGCGTCAGGAGATGCGGAGAGGCGTCAGGCAGTGGGCGCCCGTAGTTGTATTCGGCCTGGGACTACTCGCGGCAGGTCGTAGCGCTTTGCAAATGGCTGCCATGGCGACGGTCACATTCAGTGGTCGCACGTCCGCGCTCGAGCGCGCGTCACTTTACGACCCGGGCAGTTATCGAATTCATCTGCGGCTCGGTGAAGGCTACCTCAACGCTGGTCGGTGTGACCATGCGCGCCCGCCGTTGCGCGACGCGCGCGACCTCTACCCCATGGCGATCACACCGCACGAGCTGCTTGCGCAATGTGGCGAATCCTCGCCCCGCCCGAAGCGCCGCTAGATGGCGCGCGTCTCCAACCTCACGGACCGCGGGCGCCGGCGTCGCCTCATCGGCGGCATCCTCTGGTTAGGCATCGCGTCACTCGCGACGGCGGTGCTGAGCGTCTCGCGCGCCAGCAATTGGTGGTACGCGCTGCTCGTCCTCCCCTTTTCCGCTGCCGCGTTAGGCTATTTTCAAGCGCGCGAGCGGACGTGAGTGGTGCTCTCCGCGCTCGGTGAGCGTGAGGTGGAGGGCGGTGGAAAGGCCAAGTTGAGTGACGAAGAGAGAGCGCAGATTCGGCGGCAGGCGCTCGGGGTGTGGGCGCGCTCGATCGCGGTGGGAGTGGTCTGTGCGGCGGTAGTTTGGCTGACGATGGTGGCGAGGAGCTAAGGGCTAGAGCGTCGCGATTGGGCGGCACCCTCACATCATCTCTAGCCCCTCTTCAGACCGCCCCAGCGCGCCAGTCTCCCCTTTGGGCCAGCGGCCCAACCCGCGGTGGGGGACTGGAACTGCACCGAATTGTACGCCATGCTATCCACCATCACCCACGTTTCGCCATTGTCGTTCGAGAACGCGGTGCCGGCGAGGCCGACGGCGACGATGCTCGAACTGCCCGGGACGAACGACGCTGCGGAGAGATAGCCGACTGGGAGCGGACCTTTGGCGACGCGCCACGTCCGACCGCCATCCTCGGTGAGCACAACGTTTGGCAGCCCTCCGCGAACCATCTGGTAGTCGCCGCCGACGGCGATGCCGCGCCGTCCATCGCGGAACGCGACCGAGAAGATGCCTGACGAAGCGTTGCCGGCATGTATCGGTGTCTCGGCGACAGTCCACGTGCGCCCGCGGTCGGATGAATGGTAGACGCGTGCGGTCGCACCGCCGCCGGTGCCGATCCACACGTTCGACTCCCCTTCGACCGTTAGGCAGCTGCCGCTCGCGGCGAACGCCGCCTCGCCTGGAAGCGCGGCCGGGATGCGCTCGGGTGGAATGCGCGTCCACGTTCCGCCGCCATCGTTCGTCGTGAGCATGAAGAAGCGTCCGTCGACGGGATCGCTGATCGCGATACCATGCTGCGCGTCCCAGAACTGGATCGCGTCGAAGAAAACTCCCTTTTGCGCGGTCTCGTACACGAGTGCCCAATGCGCTCCGGCGTCGGTCGTGCGATAGATGCGTGCCTGTCCTCTATCGGCGTCGCCCGCGCTCATGAGCCATGCGCGGCGCGCGTCGAGTGCGTGCACGGCGCGGAAGTCGAGCGCGGCGGCGTAAGGCACGCTGTCGACCCGCCACGTTCGGCCGCCGTCGCTACTCCGCGCGTAGCGTCCACGCGTTCCGCTCACCCAGATGACGTTCGAGCCGGCCGTGCTCAAGCCACGCAGCTCGGCGTCGGTACCGAGCCGCGCGGGCGCCCACTGCGCCCCCGCGGCCGCGGGAACGACAGAGAGGAATGCAATGAGTAAACGCTCACGCATGAGGAGAGTCGTTCGGGATGCCCATCTTGCGTCGACGACGTCGCTACTCCTCGAGTCCATCGAGCGCCGTCATCAACCACGAGTTCCGCCGAAAGGCAAAATAGAAACACACCACCGCGCCGATGAAGAGGGCGATGCTCTGAGTCACGTAACGATGCCGGTCGTCCCGGAGGAACCAGATCCCAAGCGGGACGAAGAGGACACCGAGCAAGGCGAGCGTCGAGCGCACGAGGCAGCCGGGGCGAGGGAGTGCCATACCGAAACAGACGCACAGCAGGTCGAATGGGACACAGGGCTGTTGAGGGCTGGGTGCCAGATACGGCCTCGGAGCGAGGTGCTAGAATGAGGCGGCTAGCACCTATCACGTAGCACCCATCACCTAGCACCTTTAGGGCATGCTCTCTCTGGCCGACATTCGCGCTGCCCGCGCGCGCCTTGGTGATCGAGTCCACCACACGCCTGTGCTCTCGGCAACGAGATTGGGAGCTCGCGTTGGAGCGGTGTTGTATCACAAGTGCGAGTCGCTACAGAAAACCGGCTCGTTCAAAGTTCGCGGAGCGCTCAATCGACTCGCGCTGCTCGACGACGCCGCCCGAGCGCGTGGGGTCATCACAGTCTCGGCTGGCAATCACGCGCAGGCACTCGCGTGGGCATCGCGAGACGCGGGAGTCCGCTGCACGGTCGTCATGCCAACGACGGCGTCGCGCATGAAAGTCGACGCGAGTCGCGGCTATGGCGCCGAGGTTGTTCTGCACGGAGCAAGCGGGATCGAAGCGTTCACTCGCGCGCACGAGCTCTCGGTCGAGCGGTCGCTCACGTTCGTCCATCCCTTCGATGACGACGCGATCATGGCCGGGCAAGGCACCGTCGGGCTCGAGATTCTCGACGCGCTCGACGACATCGACGACGTCGTCGTGCCGATCGGCGGTGGTGGACTCATCGGCGGCATCGCGGTCGCGATCAAGGAGTCGCGGCCATCGGTAAAGGTCTATGGCGTCGAGCCGACTGGCGCCGCCGTGATGCGCAAAAGTCTCGACGCCGAACGTCCCGTTAGGCTCGAGTCGATGAAGACGATCGCCGACGGGCTTGCCGCGCCCATGGCCGGCGACCTGACATTGTCTATTGTCCAACGCTACGTGGACGATGTCGTGCTCGTCGAGGATGAGGAGATCATGGGCGCGATGAATGAGCTCCTCTTCTCGACGAAACTGTTGGCCGAGGGAGCCGGCGCAGCCGCAACGGCGGCGGTGCTTGCGGCGAAGGTCCCGGTAGGAGGGCGGAGGGTGGTCGCCGTGCTCAGTGGCGGCAATGTCGATCGATCGAGAGTGAAAGAAATCCTCTCCGAGTGAACCAAAGAACGGATCGAGAGGAGCGGCTCCAGCAGGGCGGCTCTAAAACACCAGCTGTGAGAATTTCGCCTCTAAAGGTGCGCGCGAATGAGGAGATCGGGCGCGCCGGAGGCGCGCCCGAATTCAGATTTCGTCCGATGTTCTAGATCCGTTTTTGGATCCGCCAGTCTAGACCGTTCTTTTATACCGGTCTTTCTAGACCCGCCATTCTGCTCTTTCCCAAATCCGGTCCTTTCTCTTTTGTTCGGGAGCCTTCCCGAAACGCGATTGATGTCATGACCAACCATACGACCCCAACGAGCACGCCCGCGAACACGTCGATCGGCCAGTGCACCGCCAGATAGATGCGTGAGAAAAGACTCATCAGCGAGATCGGCACCAGGACCCAGTACGTCCACGTCCAGCCGCGCTCGCGATGAAGAATTGCGCAAACGGTAAACAGGACCGCGATGCTTGCGATCGCGTGACCGCTGGGATAGGCCGACCAGCCGTACCATCCGCGACGCACGAACATGTCCGGGCGCGGGCGGCCATAGAGATCCTTCAGCGCTGGATTCAACGTGTAGCTCCCGATCTGAACGATCAGAAGCCGCATCGCGAGATGTGGGCGCTTCATCTTGCGCCAGAGCCACCAGACACCCGCCAGTACGCCCGGAATGAGCGTGATGTTGGTGCCTAACCACGGAGTCATCAGGAGCAGCCGGTCCGCCCAGGTCGGCAGATGCACGTGCGCGGCGATCATGAGTTGCCGCTCCCACTTGGTGCCGTGCTGCCAGTCGCCGAATTGCTTGGCCCACGCCGCGATCAACATCCCGGTGAGAAAGGCGAACGAATAGCCCGCGGCGATCGTCAGCCAGCGCTGTCGCCACCACGGCCGTTCTTCTCGCGTTTTTTGAAAGGCGGGGTCGTGCTGGTTCACCCAAGCTGCCTGAGCAGAGAATGCGCCACTGCGCAGAGCACATCAAATGGCCCGGTTGCTGCCGTCATAACGCACAGAAGCCCACATAGCCAAGACAATCAACGGAGACCCACACATGACCGATCGCGACCGCACCGGAGACGAGAAGCATCCGGGCGAACAGAAGGATATCATGCACGGGCGGAGCTTTGCCGGCGCCAACATCGCCAACACGGAACGCGATCAGACGCGCGAACGTGAACGCATTGCGCAGCATGGCGGCGAGCCACTCGACGAGATCGGCGAAGTCACCGACGCCGAGATCGAGGCGCGCGAGGAACGGCGAGCGGAGAGGAATGAGGACTAGCAACGGGGACAACGGACGGCGCGTTCTGAACGCACCGTTTCGTTCCGATGTCCCGCGTTCCCTGTCCCCAGTTCCCCGTCCCCTGTTCCGCTACTGGTCCTTCTTCCGATTGATGCGGCGCACCGTCCAAATCACCACCGTCGTGCAGCCCCCGTTACCCGGCTGCACGAACTGCGGTGGAGTCGTCGAGCCGTTGTAGACCTCGAGCGCCGCGACCTCTTCGGGGCGAACGTACGTGTCGAGATCGCCGGGCGTCATCTGCTGCCACGGTGAGCCGTCCACGTAGAACATCACGCAACCGCCGGTCGGATTACGCGAGCTCGTGATGACGTTGGTGCCATCGCCCGCTGGTTGGACGCGAATGCCGGGGACCGTCCGCAGCATGTCACTGAACTGCGTCGATTGACGCATCTTCAGCTGATCTTCGTCGAGATAATATCCCATCCCGGAGCGCTTTCGATCGGCGAAGCCGACGTCGCTCAGCCCGCGCTCTTTCTGCGCCGTTACGCGCATCGTGCTCAGGACCGGCACGTACTCGCCCATCTTTACGGTAACGCTCTGTGGTGATGCCTGCGACAGCTCGACCGGAACCTCCGTTGGCGAGAAGCCGAGCTGGCGAATCTCGAGCGTCTGCGTTCCGGACGGGAGACTGTCGAGGGTGAACCCGCCATCGGCTCGCGTTTTCGTCGCTGCGCCTGTGTTCTGGAGCTCGACGCGCGCGCCGGCGATCGGCTGGCCGTACTTATTGAGCACCTTGCCGGTCACGCGCGACTTTCCTCGAACGATCGTGATCTGCTTTCCACTATCGCTGGTCCCGGCCGATGCGACGACCGAATTGGAGGCGATGCTCATGCTTCGCATCGCCAGCAGCTGCGTGCCGCTCGTGCCGCCGATGTCGACCGGCACTTCACCCGTCTGAACGCCATTGCGAAAGACTTGGAGCTTGCCGCTCATGGTCGCCGGCAGACCGCAAATCCGATAGTGACCGTCCTTTCCGATGGGCCTCTCACGTACCTTCGGGGTCTTTTTGAAGCCCAGCGGGTCGGACTCGTAGTAGAGCAACGACGCTTTCGCGCCTTCGGCTGCGCCTTCGCTGTCCGCATCGCGGACAAAGCCGACCAGAGCTGCCGGACCCATCGATCGCTGAGCCGCGGTGCAGAACAGTGAGACCAGTGTCTCGCCAGACGGAATCGAAAGATCGAACGCTCTGATTTCCCCCGCATTGAACGTTATCGGCGGCGTCACGAGCGCGATGCCGAGCGTGTCGAGCAAGGGGTGAATGACGACCAGTCGTTGCATGCCCGTGGGAACGCTATCGATGCGATAGGCACCGTTGGCGTCGGTGAGCGCTTCACGCGTGGTGTTCTCCACGCGGACGAGTGCGTGGCTGAGCAGCGCGTCGTGAAGGCTGTCAAGCACGGTCCCATGGATCGATGCAAAACCCGCAGGGGCGGCGGCAGGAGCCGAACTGGGATTCTGAGCCCGCGCGCTCGATGAAACGAGCGCGGCGATGGCCGATGTTAAGAGAAGAAGACGCTTTGACACGGAGAGCTCGGAGGGTCGGCGGGAAACGAGCCGGGTACGTCGTGATAACCTACGGCGCGGCGCCCGGTTCCCTCAACCTCCACGCACAGGTCCGGCGTCACGCCTCGACCCGCTATTTTCCCCGCATGGATGCGCTGACGGACACGTGTGTAGCAATCGTAGGGGCTGGTCGGATGGGGAAGGCGCTCGCCGCCGCTATGATTGGCGCCGAACTCCGGCTGATCGGTCCTTTGGCACGCGGCAGGACGACGAAAATCAACGGAGCGGACATCGTCCTCATCTGCGTGCCAGACGCGGCGATCGCCGAAGTCGCGAGAGCAATCGACCTGGGCCCATTGATCGGTCATTGCTCAGGTGCGTCGACGTTAGCGCCGCTCGCGCCTCATGAAGCGTTCTCGATGCATCCACTGATGACCGTCACGGGTGATGCGATGGTATCGTTCGCGGGCGCGGGGTGCGCCGTCGCGGGTAGTACCGAACGAGCGCGCAACGTTGCGAACGCACTTGCGAGACGACTACGCATGCGACCCTTCGCGGTCGCCGAAGCCGATCGCGACATCTATCACGCGGCGGCATCGATGGCGTCCAACTATCTCGTTACCATCGAAGGTGCCGCGGAGCGACTCGGCGCCCTCGCCGAGGTCGATCGCGAGCTACTGGTCCCACTCGTTAGGGCCGCGGTGGAAAACTGGGCGCGGCTTGGAGCGCGCAAAGCGCTCACGGGTCCGATCGCTCGCGGCGATCACGAGACGGCGTCACGGCAACGCGCCGCGGTCGAATCCCGAGCACCGGAGCTCGTCGATCTATGGGACGCTCTCTCGCGAGCGACGCGCGCACTCGCACGGGACATGGGCACGTGAGAATCATCCGCGAGATCGCGCAGCTCCGCGGCGCACTCGAGGCGAGTCGAGCCACGGCTGCTCGCATTGGCCTCGTGCCGACGATGGGGTTCTTTCACGAAGGGCACCTCTCGTTGATGCGGCGGGCGCGCATCGATTGCGATGTTGTCGTCGTATCGCTGTTCGTCAATCCAACGCAATTCAACGACGCGGCGGATCTCGACGCGTACCCGCGCGACGAAGCACGCGACGCAGCCATCGCGCAGAGCGGCGGCGTCGATTATCTCTTCGCGCCTAACGCCGACGAGATGTATGTGCACGACGCATCGACGTCCGTCGTCGTCAACGGCATCAGCGAGCCGCTCGAGGGCGAATCGCGCGGGCCAGGACACTTTCGCGGCGTCGCGACCGTCGTTGCAAAGCTGTTCAACATCGTGCAGCCGACGGTCGCCTATTTCGGACAGAAGGACGCGCAGCAGGCCCTCGTCGTGCGCCGCATGGTGCGAGACCTGGATTTCCCGATTCGCATCGAAGTCTGCCCAACCGTTCGCGAGCCAGACGGACTGGCCATGTCCAGTCGCAACGTTCGTCTTTCGCCGCCGGCGCGGACGCAGGCGCTGGCGTTGCGTCGCGGTCTCGACGCGGCCGTCTCCGCCATTGCCGGTGGTGAACGAAACGCGGCACGCGTCGAAACGCGGGCCCGCGCCGCGATGGAAGCGCTCGGCGTCGAGGCGGAGTATTTCGCCGTCGTGTCGGCGGACACTCTCGGGCCCCTCCGGACGCTCACCGGCGATGTTCTCCTTGCCGTCGCGGCGACCGTGGGCGGCGTGCGGCTGATCGACAACGAGATCGTCGGAACACCGCCGACGTGAGTCACCAACCTCGCCTGACGATTGAGGGCATCCGCGCGATGAAGGGGCGCGCCGAGCCGATCGTGATGGTCACCGCGTACGATTTTTCCACGGCGCAGGTCGCCGAAGCAGCTGGCGTAGACCTCGTGCTCGTTGGTGATTCCGCAGCCATGGTCGTCCTCGGCCACCAGACAACACGGCTCGTAACCGTTGACGAAATGCTCATGCTCACGCGCGCGGCTCGGCGTGGCGCGCCGCAGTCGCTCGTGATCGGCGACCTGCCCTATACGAGTTACGAGAGCTCTAACGACCTGGCCGTTGCAACTGCCCGTCGCTTCGCCGAGGCAGGCTGCGATGCGGTGAAGATGGAGGGCGCCGGCGCGACAGTCGATCGCGCGCGGGCGGTGATCGCCGCCGGAATTCCAGTAATGGGACACATCGGTCTCACCCCGCAACAAACGGGAGAGGCAGAGGGTTTCCGCGTCCACGGAAAGACCGCCGATACGGCGCTCCAAATCATCACCTCAGCGAAGCAACTCGACGAAGTGGAGTGCTTCGCGATCGTCGCCGAGGCGATGCCTGCCCCTGTCGCCCGTGAGATCACGCTCCGCGTGCGCGCGCCCGTCATTGGTATTGGAGCCGGCGCCGAGACGGACGGTCAGGTGCTTGTGTTCCACGATCTCGTGGGCCTGTACGACGAGCACGTGCCGCGATATGTGAAGCGTTACGCGGAGGTCAAAAAAGTCATGGTCGACGCCGTATCCCGGTACGCGGCGGACGTACGGGACAGGCGCTTTCCGGGCGCAGAGAATCAGTACCGGATGGACGCCGCGGAAGTGCAGAAGCTTAAAATTGCGCTTTCATCCTGAGCGCAGCGAAGGATTTACGCGATGTACAGCAGATCCCTTCGTCGATGTGCTTCTCGGGATGAGAGTTACCGCCAACCTCTCCTGCGCTCGGGAACCTCGACTCGGCCCTTCACGTCGGCGTACGCGATGCTCCCGCTCGCCTTGCGATCGACGATGAAATCCCCGCCGACGTGATTCACGTCGACACTCCCCGAGCCCTTCGAGCGCACGCGCACCGACTTCGCGACATTCGTTACGTGCAGCGGGCCGGAGCCTTTGCTGGGAATCTCCACACCGCCATCGACGTCGCGAATCTCGAGGAGGCCCGAGCCGTCCGAGACACTCACGTCGCCGCGGACGTCGGTGATGTGCAGCGCGCCGGAACCGTCCGTCGCACGCAAATTCCCGCCGACGTGCTCGATCGTGGCCTCGCCCGACCCGTCGCGCAGGTCGAGCGAGCCAACATTTCGAATCTCGAGATCGCCGCTTCCATCTTGAACGTCGATCGGAAGATCGCTCGGCACCTCGATCACGAGATCGAGCGCCTCGCGATCGTCGTCGTTCCAGTCGCGATTCTCCGGGATGTCGGCCTCGATGTGGATCGTCCCGCCGCGCTCCTCGGCGATGAGCCTCACGTCGTCGAGCGCACGGCGTGAGGAGGCTCGTGCGGTTCCGCGGACGGTTACGTCACGCGCGCCATTCCGCCCATCGATGCGGAGCAAGCCGGCCCGTCCGATGACCTCGATCCGCTCGGCGCGCGAGGCGGGGACGGTCGCATTACGTGGCGCCGTGTAGTCCTGGGCGCAAAGAGGCGCCGCGATGAGCGAGAGACTAAGGGTAGCAAAGATCCGCATGATGCTGTCGCCTGGTTGGATTGGTCGTCGGGAGTTCGACACCACAGACACCAAGAATGTTGAAGCGAACCTGCACCGCGAGTTACCGTACGGGTAGCAGCTGGCCCACACCCCGCACCCAACGCTCAGTGCGCTCTCTCGCCGCCCTCCTTTTCCTTCTTCCGGCAGCGCTCCCCGCTCAGTACTCCCGCGAGCGCATCTCGCTCGTGCTGCGGGGTGAGGAGGCGCTCCAGCGACAGGAGCTGAGCGCGGCAATCGATGCGTTCCGAGAGGCTGCCCGTGATTCGAGCGCCCGTCGCCGCGCCGAAGCCGAGCGCATGCTTGGCCTCATCGACTGGCGCTTCTATAAGGAAAGCGGCCGGGCGCGACTCCACTTCGGCGCGGCGCTGGCAACGCAGGCCGATACGCCATCGACCTTGATCGAGCTCGCCCGCCTCTCCGCGAACGAAGGCCGCTACCGGCAGGCATTCGACTTTGCTAATCGAGCGCGGATCTCCGCGACCGACGACGTTGCACGACGTGGCGCGATTCTGCAAATGGGGAACGCTGTGTCGGAATCGGCGCTCTCCGCGTTGTTGGACCTTGGCGCTGACGCGAGAGCTGACGAGATCGACTCGTCAGCAGCGTCGGCAGCGGTGAGTGCCTTGTCGATGCTGGTTCGCGCGACGCCAGGTCGGAACGAGGAATCTCGCGCGCTGCTCCTCACGGCGCTCGTCGCGGGTGACGGCGTTGCCGCGGCAGCTGGCGTGCATTCGTACTATCTCATCGACGTCGGCGAAGAGTCGATGCGCACGGCGATTCCCGCGACCGTCGCAGTACTGGAGCGTGCGCTGCCCACCTGGCAAGGTCGTGCAACGCCCCGCGCGCTTCGCGCACAACTCACAACGTTGTTCACGCGCGCGCGGCTCATCGATGCCGCGGCGCTCGTCGCATCGCCTAACGCGGAGATCATCGTCTACGCGCGTTATTGCCGGCAGATGGCGCGCCAAGCCGAAGACTACTACCGCCGAGCACTGCTCGGGCAAGCGCGACCAGACGAGCTCACACGTGCGTACATGCACGCGACGCGCGATCTCTGGCCGCGATTATCATGGCAAGATGAGCCACCAACGTTCTATCCTGCTGCCGCCGACGCCGAGTTGGAGCGGCGCTTCGGGACGATCATTCAGCTGGGGATCACCGGCGGATACTACGACATGCACATGGGCCATGTCGTCGGCGCCGAGCAGCGGACGGTGACGCAGTACGGCCGAAAGGCCAGAGTCACATTCATCGTCATCGACGGCCTCGTTACCAACGGCTTGCAGAGTTGGGCGTGGGACGACGCGGGCGGTCACGGTGGCTGGCAGCGGCGCGATACGATCGTGCAAGTGCGCCCGATTTTCGTCGAGCACGCGGTGAGCCTGTGGGTGAGTGCGGACTCGAGTCGACGCGACCGCGAAGCGCAGAGCATTGCCGCCGACAGTGCTCTGGACTGGCGACTGGCAGCGACGGATTCGATCGGCTACCTGCCTGGCGTCGCGGCGCGCCTCCGGCGGGACGGACGCGACGCGCTGATTGACTCGCTGCGACATGCGGGCCTCCCCGACTCGGCCCTTGGCCCTACGTTCATTAGTCTCGTGTCGAAGCTCATTCGCGCGAGCTCGATCATCGCTCACGAGGGCCGTCACGCAATCGACGACGGGTTTTTCCCACCGCTGGGTCCTGAGGAGCGCGAGTTCCGCGCGAAGCTCTCGGAAGTCGCATTCGCATCGCACCCCAAGATCGTTCTGTCGTCGATTGTGCACCCAAACATCGGCGACTCGACCCCACACGGCCGCGCGAACGCTCGCGTAATGATCGGGTTGATACATTGGATGCGTGCGAACTCATCGTCCATTCGCGGATTGGATGTGAGCAAACCAATTTTGCCGCAGTTGCCGGTGCTTACCGATGCACAGATCCGGCGAGCGTTCAGGTCAATGGATCCGCTCGCGCGATGATGTCACGCAGGACCAGGCCCTAACTCTCTCCCTCAATGTCCGACGAATCCCTCT
>DATEGN010000337.1:0-6812 GCA_035280125.1 Gemmatimonadaceae bacterium
GCGCTACTCAAAATGGATCGCCCGGCGGCGCAACCAGCGCTCGCGTCAGACTCGGCAACTGCCGCTTGTCTACCCATTGCCCGATATCGGCGGCTATCGCCAGCCAATGCGCCCGATCCTCCTCGGAGCGGCTCGTTGCCCTCGACCAGAGAACCGCGCTCGGCCACAGTTCCGCAAGCTTCAGATCCGCCATCGCCCGCGCCTCGGGCGCTGCTTCGGAATCGGAGGCGAGGAGGAGCAACCGGTCCACGAGCGCGCGCTGAGTTACCCGTTGCAGTGCGGCGAGCATCGGCGTCGATGGCGCGGGAGCGCGGCAGGTCGCATTCACCAGTCCATCGATGACATTGCCTAACGTGAAGCTTGATCCATGCGCCGCGAACTGCGCCAGTCGCGCCGCGCGATCACGCTGGAGAACGCCGTCGACGATCATCTGTGCGAGCGTTCGCGCCGCACCGAGCTCGTCAAATGCGGGGCGCGTGCGGCTGCCGAAGAGCTCGACGGGAGGCGTGACATTCGTCGCGCCCGGCGCCATGAGCGTCAGCACCGTGTCTGGGATCGCGAGCTCCCTGGGTGAGAGCGCCGACACGAGCAGGGTGAGGGCGGCCCGTTGCTGCGCTGGCGCAATCGGACGCGTCGCTTGCTGACCATCGCCGCGCACGGCGTTCGCATACTCCATCCCGCCAATTGTCTTCGTGAGGCCGTTGAGCGCAAAACGATGCATGAAGTACACGGGAGCGAATCGCTCCTGGAGCAACGTGATCGGGTCACCGATGCGAATGCTACGCTCGCCGAATCGGTCGAGCGCGACGCGACGAACCGCCATTTGAGTTTCGAGAAAACTCATCGCGCTCTCACGATCGTCCCACAGGCTCACGCGTGGATCCGAGCCGTACTCGGGCCGCGCGTCCGCATCGGAGAGAAAGAGGTAGCCGCGCTTGAGTCCGTCCGCGACGATCGCGCGAAGCGAGTCGGCTTCCGTCGCGGCTGGGAAGATTCCATAGCCCCAATGAATCGCCCATACGTCATAGGCGCCCGGTCCGACGCCATAAGCCTGCGAGAGATCGATCCGTCCGTCTGACGTGAGCGACACGCGCGGCGGCGGATAATCCATCACTGACGCACGTTCGTAGGTCGAGGCGATGTAGTTGTGCGCCAAGCCTAACGTGTGCCCGACCTCGTGTGCGCTCACTTGCCGCACGCGCGCGAGCACGAAGGCCGTATCCGCCGCCGCGGCGTCCGCGCCCATGAGGCCCGCGTACAGGTTGTAATCGGTGCGCGCGCGGTGCGAGTCGAGCCGCGCCATGCCCTTGAGCATCTCACCGGTGCGTGGATCCGTGACCGCCCCGCCGACCGACCAGCCACGCTCGTTTCGATTCTCCCATTGCACGACGTTGTATCGCACGTCCATGGGATCGATCCCGTCCGGCAGCAGCTCGACCTTGAAGCCTCCACGCAGTCCGGCAAGATCGAACGCTTGCTCCCACCACCGCACGCCCTCGAGAGTCGCCGTGCGCAGTGGCTCAGGGATGCCGCGGTCGACGTAATAGACAATCGGATTCTTGATCGGAGAGTTGGGATCGGCCGGATTCACGCGCTCCAACCGATGCCGAGCGATCCACCGCACTTGCAGCGGCCGTTGAATCGGTTGGCCATAGTCGTTGAATGAGATCCCGAAGAAGCCAACGCGCGGATCCCATGCTCGCGGGACGTAAACGTCGTTAGGTAATTTGACCAGCGAGAGGTGCTGTCGCAGCGTCACGGCGTGCCCATCTGGCGTCACTCGCTCGACAATCGAGCCTGGCGTTCCCGTTGTGGCGAAGGTCAGCGCGACGTCAATCTCCGTGTTCTCCGGAAATGCTTTCGTGTACGCCCGATAAATCGACGAGCGATCCCGAACGACCGTGTAGACGCCCTGGCGACTCGACGCCAACGTTTCACCGACGCGATTCCAGTCACGCATAACGAGATCGGTGGCGTCAACGAGAAGGCGTCCGCCTTCCGATGCCATGATCGGCAAGGACACCACCGTGCTCGGCGCAAACGCTTCCCGTACGGTGCGCTGGTGATCGGCATTGCCGAGCGCCGAGCTGCGATAGCTCCAATTCTCGAGTACGACGAGTACGCGCTCACCGTCCCGGTCGAATCGCACGACGTCCGTTGTTCCGTCGGAGCCACGATCGATGCCAATCGGGTTCGAACCCAATCCCGTCGCTTGCGTCAGAACCAGCAGCGCTCGGGCCGAGTCGTGCGGTAGCTCGAGCAGGAGCTTACCCTGTCGCGGATCGAAGTAGAGTGGGAGGAAGCCGTCGGACTTCTCGTAGCCAGTTGTGCGGGTGGCAATGGATGTCGCGATCGGCGATGACCCACCCTGGCCACCGGTAGTTCCCTGCGCCAGCGCCATCGAGGCGCTGGCCATAAGGGACACGGCGCCGATAAGTGTCACAAGAGCGGAGGCACTGTGTACGCGCATTTCGAGATCGGACTGAGGTGAGAACCAAGGGTGAGCGAGTATCTTCGGACGCGTCGCAGGACGCAAGCGCCAACCGCAATCCACCATCATGACGCGAGAAATGGTAAGATTCTCGCAGTGCCTTTCGATGACGCCGCGGCCTCAGCCCTCGCGGCCATACTGAACTATTTCCATTTCTGTCCGGACACGCATGCTCCAGCTTCGTCCTATTCTCCTGGCACTCGTCGTGACCGCGGCGGCATGTACAGGCGGCCCCGAGATCCGCAAGCTCGGCGATTACCCAACGACTCAACCACTGTTCACCACGCCTCAAAACCAGAAGACGCCGTCGCAAATCACGGTGAACCTCGCACGGCCGTCCTATGTCACCGCCCTCTTTGTGGTTCCGGGGCGCGGCGCGGTGATCATCTTTCCGACCGACACGTCGATGGATACCCACATCGACGCGGGACAGCATACGATTCCGGTTCAGTTCCGCGAGCGGGCGTACAATCGCGATAGCGCCATGGCCGCCAATCGACGCATGGCGCAGGGACGCTATCCAACCCCGAATCCCTCACCGAACCCACCTGTCTTCCGTGACACCGTCCGTCACGATAGCACACGCGCCGACAGCGCCGGCTATTCCCGCCTTGGCGCGATCCGCGAGCCGAGCCCCGGCGCCAGCCCGATCGGCTACCTCTTGCTCGTCGCGTCGCCAACTCAGATCCCACTCGCAACGCTTCAGCACCGCGTGAACGGTATCACCATTCCGATCGACGATGACGAAGCGCTCAGCACCGTCATGAAACTCGTAAAATCGGCGCTTCCGGATGGGACGAATCTGGCTGGATATGCGAGGGAACTAGACCGAACGTAAATGCAACAAAACGCGGACTGCCGGAGCGCAGACTTCTGCGTCGCGCTTCTGCAGCTGCGCAGGTTACCTCGCTTTCAAGATGGCGTTTCGAATCCGGACCGCTTTGGCGCTCGCCTTCGGATCAGCACTCAGAACAACGTCACCGGGCGCAAATCGCAACTTCCCCGTTAGCGACATCGCCGCCCCGGCTCGTCGCACCTTTACCACAATCGGCGATGCTTCCGCGGCGTTACCGAACTTCGCGCGGAAATGGTCGCCGAATTGCTCGTCGGTCACCGGAATGTCTCCGACCGACAGCAGATAATCACCCTCGCGAACACCAGCCGCGGCCGCGGAGCTGCCCTCCTCGACACGAGTGACGAGTACACCACCCGTATCGCCCACCGTGTAGACTCCGAGTCGCGGCGCGTTCGGACGTGTTTCACGCACGCCCGCGAGCGCGAGAACGCGATCCCATGGATACGCCTCCCGCCCCTCGACATATCGAGCACTGAAGTCGGCGAACGACTTGCCACCTGCTGCTTTGCTCACCGCGGACCACCAGTCGGCGGCGGTGAACCCACGTCCGGACTTGTAGACACTCGTATAGAGATCTCTCATCACATCATCGAGCGACTGCCGGTTGTCGCTCGCATCCCGAATCATGATGTCGAGCATGAAGCCCGCGAGTGAACCTTTGGGATAATACGTGTACTGCGTACCATCCACAGGGTGAATCCAGGTATCGATCGACGCGTCATCGAGCGCTACCGGCCTGGTGTCACTCACCTCGCGCATCTTTGCCGCAGTCGCTGCATAGAATCCGTTCTCGTCGATTACACCTCCGCGCACCTCGGCGAGATCCGCGTAGTAGTCGGTAATCCCTTCGCTCACCCACAGCCACGGCGTCGGTTGTGAGCGATCATAGATGTACGGCCACATATCCGCGGGGCGCAGCCGCTTCACATTCCACGCGTGAAATATCTCGTGCGCGTAGAGCGAGGGCTGAAATGGACTGCCGATTGCCAGCGGGGAGACGACGTTGACGTGCGAGCTCTGATGTTCGAGACCGCTCGCTCCCTGGTAGGACGAATCGGCGATCTGCATGACCGAATAATTCTCCCAAGGTACTTCACCGAAGATCGCGACCTCCTGAGGAATGATGCGCTTCAATTGGTCCCACGCCGTTATGCGCTTCACCCCACTCACGCTCCCCTGCGGATAGGTTACGTAGCGCACAAACTTCCCAGAGATCTGCGCGCTATCGATGTCGAACCGGCCGATGAAAAAGGGCATGTCGACCAGGTCGTGGTAATTCGTGGCTCGGTAGCTGTTCGCACCCTCGGCGTGCATTCCGGTGGCGACGCGCCAATCCGATTCCGTGTGCACGGCAACCCGCGACGAAAACGCGAGCGGCCGCCCCTCGGGGTACAGAAACAGGTTCGTTCCATTGAAGAGCAGGAAGTCCCGTTGCGCCCACGCCATCGCATTGTCGAGTGAATCGGCGAAGTACGTGAAGCTCACGGTGACGTTCTTCGTGCCGGCCGGCTCGATCACCCAGCTGTCGTAGTCCTTTTTGCTCCAGGTCAGGTCGCGTCCGTCGCCTTTCGCACTGAAGTCGATGGTCCAGCGTGCAAAGTTGCTAATCTCGTACGCCCCTGGCGTCCATTGGGGTAGGGAGAGGATCACCGGACCGCTCCCGACGACGGTGAAATTCATCGCGACCTTCACCATCCTTGCGGCCGCGGTCACATGGTCGAAGGTGATGTCGTAATGAATGTCCTCTACGTCGGCGGAGATCGTGGGCCTCGGGTCACGTCCAACCGCCTGCGCGCGTAACGGGGAGGTGGCGACAACAAGGGCGCCTGCCACGATCAGCCACCTGCGCCATTCAACACCGGTGTGCGTCATGGACCTCCCGATCTGAATTTGAATGCCAAAGATGTGTGCAAGTTCCGGTTCCTCGTGCCGTCTCCACCATCGGGTCGAGAACGGGATGGTCAACGCGGCGATCTGACTGATCTGCTCGACCTCGCTGTTGGATCGCCCGCTTCGTCGAGGATTCGATGTCCGCCAGAACGCGCGTCATGCTATCCGTCATCGTCATCGCCGTCGCGATGATCGCCGCCTGCGAGAAGGACCAGCGACTGTACCAGGCGAGCACCTTGGCTACGGGAAATGACAGGTTTCTTGCCGGCGGCGCCGCCGCCGATTCTGCTTCGGCGGCGAGTTTCGCGGTTGTGAGCAAACGGAGACTCGCGACAAACGGCAGGGCTGGCGATGGAGCGCTCAAAGCTGTCGCCGCAGAAATGCCTTCCCGCCTGCCCGCGGCCGCGGTAGCCCAGACAGACCTGATCATCCCCGAAGACATCGCGCCCGGAAGCATGCTGGTTCGCGTCGGGAAGGCTTCCGTGCAGGTCGAATCACTCGAGACGGGCATATCGCGCGTGCGAGACATGGCGCGCCGCACGGGGGCCATCATCGCCAACACGTCGATGGAGGACGGGAAGGAGCAAACGCGCGCCGCTTCGCTCGAGCTGCGCATCCCTTCGGAGCATTTCGATGAAGCCGTCAACGGCCTCTCTCCTATTGGCAAGCTCGAAGCAGTGAACGTTGACGTTCAGGACGTCGGCGAGGAGTTCGTTGATGTACAGGCGCGGATGGTGAACGCGCGCCGTCTGGAGCAGCGGCTGATCGATCTCCTTGCCAACAGGACCGGCAAGCTTACCGACGTTTTGCGCGTCGAGGGCGAGCTCGCGCGCGTTCGCGAAGAGATCGAGCGATACGAGGGTCGCATGCGCTACCTGCGATCGCGGTCATCGGTCAGCACACTCACCGTTGCAATTCACGAGGCGTACCCGATTGTCGCCGAGCATGCCGGCTCGCACCCTATCCGTGATGCGTTCGCGCAGGCGGGCCGGAACTTCATCGGCGTCACGTCCGGCTTGATCGCGTCACTCGGTGTGCTTATCCCAATCGGCGTGCTAGTCGGCGCGATGCTCTTCATCGCCCGTCGCTTTCTCGCAACACACGGACTGCGGCTGCCCGAAAAGGCGTCCGGCCGCAGCGAGCGCGCCTAACACATCGTTCGGCACATTCCGCGAACTGACCGTATAATTCATGGGTACATGAGGGCTGAAGGGACCGCCAGTCGAGCGACTGGCGGTCCCTACTGGCGACGCGCTGGCCGCGAGAGTCGCGCGCACGCGCTTTGCCCCGTCGGGAACCGGTGTCGCCGCGCTCGTAAGGCACACTTCCGGAGGTTCCATGTTAAGCTCGCGCCCACGGACGGCGGCGTTGTCTGCTTGCGTCCGGCGTTGTGTACCCGTGCTGCTGCTACCGGCGTTCGCATCGGTGTCCGCGCAGTCCGTGGGTGCGATTTCCGGTACCGTCCGCGACTCGGCCGGCAAGCCGATCCCCAGTGTCGAGGTCGTTCTCCTGCAGCTCAAAGGTGCAGTGCGATCCGACAGCCTCGGCGACTATCGTTTCGTCGATGTTCCCTCC
>DATEGN010000338.1:0-15225 GCA_035280125.1 Gemmatimonadaceae bacterium
CCTTCACCGCGAAGGTGATTGGCCGAGATCCCACCACTGACGTTGCCGTCATCAAGGTCGACGCAAGCGATCTCCCGACGGTGAGCCTGGGTGACGATGCCAACGCGCGAGTCGGCCAATGGGTCGTCGCGATCGGCAATCCTCTTGGTCTCGACTTTACCGTAACCGCGGGAATCGTGAGCGCGCGCGGCCGTTCCCTTGGCGCCCTGCTGAACACGCGGTATGCAATCCAGGACTACATCCAGACAGACGCCGCGATCAACCCGGGTAACTCTGGGGGCCCGCTCGTCAACATTCGCGGTGAGGTGATCGGCATCAACAGCGCGATTGCGAGCAACACCGGCTTCTATGCTGGCTACGGGTTCGCGATTCCAGTGACGCTCGCGAAGCAGGTCATGGATGACATCGTGCAGTACGGCAAGGTCCGCCGCGCCGTACTCGGGATCAACATCGGTGACGTCGATCCTAACGACGCTCAGGTCGCGGGCCTGAAGGACATCCACGGCGTGAAGGTCGCGGGCTTCGACCCGCCGGACAATCCGGAGACCAGTCCCGCAAAGCGAGCTGGCGTCGAAGTCGGCGATGTGATCGTCGGTGTGAACGGACAGTCGATCGATCGTGTCAGCACGCTGCAGCGCGTGATCCGCAACTTCAAACCGGGTCAGAGCGTGTCGCTCGACGTGATGCGCTTCGGTGATAAGAAGACGCTCAACGTGAAGCTCGGTGAGCCGCCAGCGGATCGCAACAACGACGTCGCGGCCGCGAATGACGACAGTCGGCAGCCAGCGTCGCGGAACAATGAGCGGAGCTACGACAAGCTGGGTATCTCGGTGCAGAGCGTGCCGACGGAGCTGGCGCAGCAAGCAAAGCTCAGTGATCAGTGGCGGCGTGGATTGCTCGTCACCGACGTCTCGCCGACTGGTCCGGCATATCACGAGCTGGGGGAGAACAGCTCGATCATCATCAGTGAGTTGTATCCAAAGAAGCGCGACATTCGCTCGACGGCGGACTTGGAGGATGCCGTCTCCGGTCTGAAGCGCGGCGATCTCATCACCCTGCTGGTGTACGACGTGCGCGCGCAGGGCACGAC
Organism: Gemmatimonadaceae bacterium; assembly: GCA_035280125.1. Classification (GTDB taxonomy): domain Bacteria; phylum Gemmatimonadota; class Gemmatimonadetes; order Gemmatimonadales; family Gemmatimonadaceae; genus AG2. The sequence continues at coordinate 1,091 of DATEGN010000338.1, forward strand.
ATCGATTACGCTGCGAGCACAGTAATAGCCCTGAGTAACCCGAGGGCCCGGTGCATGAGCACCGGGCCCTTTTGCTTTACACATGGGACATGGGGTTTTCTGCCCGGCCTGATGAGAGTAGCCCCACTCCGTTGCTGGTCTTAGCTTTCCTGACGCGCGGGAGTGGCGGAACTGGCAGACGCACCAGACTTAGGATCTGGCTCCGAAAGGAATGGGGGTTCAAATCCCCCCTCTCGCATGCCCTGTCATCCCGAGGAGCGTAGCGACGAGGGCACGCAAGTGCAGATTCCTCGCCGACGCTCGGAATGACAAAAGAGAGTTAGCTTTGCACACATGAACATTCAGATCACGACGAAGAAAAGCGAAGGTGTCGAACGGCTCCTCGAAGTGCAGGTGCCGGTCGAAGCCATTCGCGAAGCAGAGGAAAAAACGGCGCGGCGTTATGCGTCGAGCGTCCGGCTTCCTGGTTTCCGCCCTGGAAAGGCACCACCGCAACTGGTCAAGAAGCGCTTCAAGGACGCCATTCGGCAGCAAGTCATAGAATCGCTCGTGCAGGAAGCATTTCAGGAGGTTATCGATCGCGAGCAGTTGAAGGTCGCGTCTCAGCCGCACGTTCACGATCTGAAGTTCAATGACGGCGAGCCACTCACATTCGAGCTGCATGTCGAAATTCGACCCGAAGTCGCGTTAGGCCGCACGCAGGGCTTCCGCGTCTCGCGGCCCGCTGGTGAGGTCACGGACGAGCAGGTCCGAGAGCAGATCGAGCAGATGCGTGAGCAGAAGGCGAGTTGGCATCCCGTCGAGAGCAAGCCTGCGCCGGGCGATATGGTCACCGTTCTCTTGTCGACGTCGGACGAAGAGGGCACGATGCCCGAGGGCAAGGACTATCGCCTCGTGCTTGGCGGTGGACAGGCGATTCCCGGCATCGAAGAGCTGATCATGGAGCTCACTCCCGGTGAGACCGTAGAGCGCGCGGTGCGGTGGCCGGACGATTTCCCCGACGAGTCGCAGCGCGGAAAGAGCAAGAACGTTCGCGTCACGCTCCAGGATGTGAAGCACAAAGAGCTTCCAGCACTCGACGATGCAATGGCACGCGAAGTTGGTGATTTCGAATCTCTGGATGCGTTGCACTCCGCCGTGCGAAAGGACCTCGAAGATAGCGCACGACGTGAAGCGGAGGCTAACGTTCGCCAAAAGCTGCTCGATGAGATCGCGAGCGCGAATCCCTTCGCGGTTCCGCCGAGCTGGGTCAATCAGCTCGTTGAAGGGTACGTGCAGGCCTATCGAGTGCCGGATGAAGAGCGCGACCGCTTTGCTGGGGAATTTCGCCCTATTGCCGAACGACAAGTTCGGCGCGATCTAATCATCGATACAATCGCCGAGCGCGAAGGACTGCGCGCGACGGAGGCTGACCTCGATGACCGGATCGCCGAGCTCGCCAAAAAGCGCAACGCCGAGCCCGGACAAGTTTATGCTTCGCTACAGAAGGCAGGCCGCTTGAAGGAGATCGAGCACGGCTTGACAGAGGAGAAAGTCTTCAAGTGGTTGCTAGAGAGAAACACGGTCGAATGAGGTCTTGAGCCATGCCAACGTTGTATCCACCGTATGTCATCGAGCGATCGAGCCGCGGCGAGCGGAGCTACGACATCTTCTCGCGGTTGCTCATGGATCGCATCGTCTTCCTCGGTACTCCAATCAACGACGACGTCGCGAACATCATCATTGCGCAGTTGCTGTTTCTCGAGGCGGATAACCCCGAGCGCGACATTCACGTGTACATCAACTCGCCCGGCGGCAGTGTGTCGGCTGGATTGGCGATTTACGACACCATGCAGTACTTGAGATCGCCCATCAACACGATTTGCATGGGACTGGCCGCAAGCATGGGAGCCTTTTTGCTCACCGCGGGCCGCAAGGGAAAGCGACACGCTCTGCCCCATTCGCGCATCATGATTCACCAGCCGTCTGGCGGCGCCCAGGGCACTGCGTCCGATATTGAAATTCAAGCGAAAGAGATTTTGTATTTGCGTGGTAAGATGAACGAGCTCATGGCGCGCCATACCGGTCGTCCGCTCGAGCAGATCGAGCGTGACGTAGATCGTGATCGCTTCATGTCGGCTGATGAAGCAAAGGACTACGGTATCGTCGATCACGTGATTACGCATCGCGGCGAAGTCGTCGCGGAAAGCGTGATCGCCGCAGCAGCCGCGGCCCGCTGAGGTGCTCGTGAAAACGTTCACGAGGATCGGTCGTCAGATGATGTTGCTTGACCGCGCGACGCGCCGCTCCTTATTCTCTAGCACTACCTACGCCGTCCGGCCGGCCGAGCCGGCTACCGCCTTCGGGCTCCAGCGTTCTCTGTAGAGATTAGTTATGTCGCACGACAAACACTTGCGCTGCTCGTTCTGCGGAAAGTCGAAAGATTCGGTCCGGAAGTTCATCTCCGGCCCGTCGGTGTACATCTGCAACGAGTGCATCGCCCTTTGCAACGAGATTCTCGCCGAGGACGAAGAGCGCGAAGTTGCGGAAGCAATAACACAAGTACCGACGCCGCAGGAAATCAAAGACGTCCTCGATCAATACGTGATTGGTCAAGAACGGGCGAAGAAGGCGCTATCGGTCGCGGTTTACAATCACTACAAGCGCATCAACTCGTCGTCGGTGCGTGATGATGACGTGGAGCTCGACAAGTCGAACATCCTGCTCATCGGCCCGACGGGCGTGGGCAAGACGCTACTTGCACAAACGCTCGCGCGGATCTTGGACGTCCCATTTACGATCGCTGACGCTACGACGCTCACGGAAGCGGGGTACGTCGGCGAAGACGTCGAGAACATCCTGGTCCGGCTCCTCCAAGCAGGTGATTTCAACGTCGCAGAGTGCGAGCGCGGCATCGTTTACATCGATGAAATCGACAAGATCGCGCGGAAGTCGGAGAATCCGAGCATAACGAGAGACGTCTCGGGCGAGGGCGTGCAGCAAGCCCTGCTCAAGATCTTAGAAGGTACTATCGCTTCCGTGCCGCCACAGGGTGGCCGCAAGCATCCGCAGCAGGAATACATTCAAATCAATACCAAAGACATTCTCTTCATCTGCGGCGGAGCGTTCGACGGTCTCGAGAAGATCATCGAGTCGCGCACCGGCCGCCGTCAGATCGGCTTCTCGGGCGCCGACACGGGTAGGACGGGTGAGAAGAAAAAGAATCCATTCTCCGAAGTCGAGCCCGATGATCTGCTGCGCTACGGACTGATTCCAGAGCTCGTGGGCCGGTTGCCCGTCGTGGTGGCCCTCGAAGCGCTCGACGAAGACGCACTCGTGCGCATCCTCAAAGAGCCGAAAAACGCGCTCACGAAGCAGTACGCAAAACTGTTCGAGCTGGAGGAAGTGAAGCTCAGCTTCGACGAAAGCGCCCTGCGGGCTGTCGCGCAAAAGGCGCTCAAGCGCGGCACCGGCGCGCGCGGTCTTCGCGCGATTGTCGAGGAGATACTCACCGACGTGATGTTCGATCTTCCGACACGTGAAGACGTCGAGGAAGTGAAGATCACGGAGGGCTCGGTAATTCACGGCACACCGCCGCTCCTCGAGATCTCACCGCAGAGGAAGAAGAAGGAGGCGTGATCGGCAGAGGGTAGTGGGCCGAGTGGAGAGCGTGGGGCCCGGCGAATTGCATTCGCCGGGCTTTCTCATTTCAGCGTGAGCGCGCCGAGTTATCTTTCCGCCAACACCCTCGACCCTCGACCCACTACCCTCTGCCGGACGGCATGCCTACTCTCCGCCGCGACGCTGAAGTCTTTACCGTGCCAGACCGACTCGCCGTCCTGGCGCTTCGAGACGTCGTCATCTTTCCGCACGTCTCGATGCCGCTTCTCGTTGGGCGGCCGGCCTCGCTTGCGGCGGTTGACAGCGCAATGGCCGAGGACCGGTTCATCCTCCTCGTGACCCAGCGCAGTGGCGACACTGACGAGCCCGCGGCAGCCGATCTGTATCGAGGCGGCGTGGTCGCGCGAATCGCCCAGCTGGCGCGCGCGCCGAGTGGCGCCGCGAAAATCCTCGTCGAAGGGCTCGCGCGCGTCCGGGTCACTCGTTATGTGCCGACCGGAGAGCATCTACGCGCTCAGATCGTCGCCGTCGAAGAGCAGACGTCGCCCGAGGAGGTCGACGAGGTCGAAGCACTGGCGCGTCGCGTCGTGGCGCTGTTCGAAGAGTACGTCTCGTTGCATCGGCGCATTCCGCCAGAAGTGGTGACCCTGATCCAGGGGGCGGATAGCACGGCGCGTCAGGCGTTCGGGATCGCTGCCCACCTCAGCGTGCGCGTCGAGACTCGTCAGGCACTGCTCGAGACGTCGTCGCTGCTCGCGCTCTATCGAATGCTCGCCGAAGTGCTCCGCTCGGAAATCGAGCTGCTGCGCCTCGAGCGAAAGATCGACGACGAAGTACGGGGCTCGCTCTTTCAGAACCAACGCGAGTTCTATCTGCAGGAGCAGCTCAAGGCAATTCACCGCGAGCTCGGCACGGACGACGGCGAGGACGTCGAGGGACTCGAGGCCCAGATTGCGGCGAAGAAAATGCCGGAGCCCGTGCAGACGCGCGCGTTGCGCGAAGTCCGCAAGCTGCGGCGGATGTCTCCGCTGTCGCCCGAGTCCACCGTGGCACGCAACTACGTCGATTGGTTGCTCGCCCTTCCGTGGTCGGAGCGGAGCGACGATGTGCTGGACGTTGCGCACGCACGCCGCGTGCTCGACGAGGACCACTATGGTCTCGAGGAAGTGAAGGACCGCATTCTCGACTACATCGGCGTCCTCTCGCTGGTTGGAAGGATGGAGGGGCCGATCCTGTGCCTTGTCGGGCCACCAGGGGTCGGCAAGACATCGCTCGGACGGTCCATTGCTCGCGCGTTAGGCAGAAAGTTCGTGCGCATGTCGCTCGGTGGCGTGCGCGATGAAGCCGAGATTCGCGGACACCGGCGCACGTACATTGGTTCGATGCCGGGCCGAGTCATCCAGGCAATGCGACGGGCCGAGGTCGTGAATCCCGTGATTCTGCTCGACGAAGTCGACAAGCTCGGCCAGGATTATCGCGGTGATCCGTCCGCCGCCCTGCTCGAGGTCCTCGATCCAGAGCAGAATCGCGCCTTCAACGACCATTTTCTCGAGGTCGACTACGATCTGTCACAGGTGTTGTTCGTTACGACCGCCAACTATCTGCCACAAGTTCCCGAGCCCCTCCGGGACCGCATGGAGATCATTCGACTGTCGGGCTACCTCGATCAGGAAAAGCTGGCCATCGCGCGCCAGTTCCTGGTACCGCGCCAGTTGCGCCAGAACGGACTCCAACCCGAAGGCGTGACCATCGAGCCGGAAGTCCTGGGCGAGATCATTCAGGGCTACACGCGCGAGGCAGGTGTTCGCGAGCTCGAGCGGCGAATCGCACGCATCGCGAGGAAGCTTGCGCGCCGGCGCGCGGAGCAGAACAGCACAGAGCGGCCTCCCGTCACTACCGACGAAGGATCTAACGAGCAGGCGGCACTGGCGCCGACGAGTGGCGTGCGCGTTGAGGTCTCGGACTTGAAGGACCTCCTTGGAAACGCACCCTTCGATCCGTCGGAATTGACGCTGGAGAGCAAGGTTGGCGTCGCGACTGGGCTCGCGTACACGAGCGTCGGGGGCGAGGTGCTCGAAATCGAGGTGAGCGTCGTTGGCGGACGCGGGAAGCTGCAGCTCACTGGTACACTCGGTGACGTGATGAAGGAATCGGCGTCCGCGGCGTTGAGCTACGCGCGGTCGCGTGCTGGTGCGTTAGGCATCGATCGTGAGTTCCATCGGAATCGCGATCTGCACGTGCACATCCCCGCGGGGGCGACGCCCAAAGACGGTCCATCGGCGGGCATCGCCATCGCCACCGCCATCGTTAGCGCACTGACCGGTTTGCCGGTGCGCGGCGACGTCGCGATGACGGGTGAGATCACGCTGCGCGGCCGAGTGCTGCCAATTGGTGGATTGAAGGAGAAGGCAGTCGCGGCACATCGGAACCATGTCAAGCATGTGCTCATCCCGCACGGAAACGCGCGCGATCTCGACGACGTGCCGCCCGAAGTTCGCTCCTCGGTGAATTTTCATCCCGTCCGCACGATGGACGAAGTACTCCAGCTTGCCTTGGAGCAGCGTGAGGCGTCGGGACGCGAAGGCTCGGACGCTCTCGTAGTTCCGGCGCCCGGAATGGTCACGCACTGAGTTGGGTGCTTCAGTGAGCGACTCGGCACGCGATCCGCTCGTCATTCGGCGTCTGGAGTTCATCGGTCCGATGGCGAGCCCGAGTGGTTGGAGGCCGGAATCGAAGTGGCCGGAGGTGGCTTTCGCGGGCCGGTCGAATGTCGGTAAGTCGTCGCTCTTGAATCGACTGGTCAAACGCAAGCGCTTCGCCCGAGTGAGCAATACGCCCGGTCGCACGCGCGAGGTGAATTTCTTTCTCGTCAACGACAGCTTCGTTCTCGTCGACCTGCCCGGCTACGGTTACGCCCGGATCTCGAAGGAACGCCGCGCGGAATGGAAGCCGTTGATCGAGGGTTATCTGCGAGCCAGCACGGAGCTGCGCGGGATCGTGCAGCTGCTCGACGTTAGGCACGATCCCACGGGTGATGACCAGCAGATGCTCGACTTCCTTGCATCGCTGGGCGTCCCGACGCTCTTTGCACTCACCAAGATCGACAAACTGACTGCGACGCAGCGACAGGCGAGGATTCGCTCGCTCGTCGACGATCTGGGCGTGGCCGAGGATCAGGTCATCCCATTCAGTGCCGTCACGGGCGAGGGACGCGACGAGTTGGCCGAGGCAGTGCTGTCATTGGTCGGTCAACCGGCATGGCGAGCAGCAAGCACTGGACGGTAGCGTTAGCCTTCGACAGTCAGCACTCAACGGTCGCTCCACATGGCCCAACTTCCTCTCCGCGCGCTCGCCGACCGACCAATCACCACGGCTGCACGTGAGTGGCTCGAGCAACTCGGCGCCGCTCTCGACGATTCGTCAACGAATCGGAATCGACTCTGTCGAGAGATACTCACCCAGCTCTGGTACCCCGAGCACACGAAAGATTGGGATACCGCCGTCAACGATTCACGCTTGCCGGTAACGACACGGCTCACGCTGGCCTCGATGGATCCATGTAACATCACGCTCGAACCGGAGTACTACGCCGACTGCGATCAGGAACGATTTCAACGCGTCAAGCCTCTGCTCTGGCTCTGGTACTCTTTTGATCGCACGCCGGTCGGCGGACAGAATGTGTGGCTGGGCGTCGAGCTTCGACGCGTGCTCGCGCGGCGCATCTTCAAGCGATGCGGAGAGAACTTCAAGGCGTTTCACAACGTCGAGTTCTCGTTTGGCTACAACCTGGAGGTCGGCGACAACGTCGTCGTCCACCGCAACGTGCTGCTCGACGATCGTGGTGGCATCGTGTTAGGTAACAACGTGTCGATCAGCGATTACGCGAATATCTACAGTCACACGCACAGCATCGTCGATCAGAAGGACGTGACGAACGCCTGCACGCGAATCGACGACGGCGTGCGCATCACCTATCACGCGACCGTGCTGGCGGGCGTGCATGTGAACGAGCAGGGGATGGTTGGCGCGATGGCGGTGGCGACGAAGGACGTGAGGCCGTATCACGTGTATGTCGGGATACCGGCGAAGAGCGTTCGGGTGAAGCCGAATGCGCCGGCGAATGTCACGGTGCTGAGAACTTCCCACGAGCGAGGTGAGGGCCGTGGTTGAGCTGGCGCCGCACTCGAGCCCTCATTTCACTCTCAACACATCCTCTACCGGACCCGCATCTCCGGTGCGCAGAAGATGCGCGATCTCGCGCAGCGCCTCGCGCTCACGCGGCCACTGAAAACGCTCGAGCGCTTCGTCGACACGGAGCCACTCCGATCGCTGGTGTTCGGCGCCTAACGTGACGACACCTGGCTCATTGACAAAGGCGGCGAAAACCACGGCGAGTTGCACCGTGTGCGAGCGGTGTAGATAAAAGGGCTGAACAGTGACGTTGTACAACCGTGCGACCTCGAGCCCCGTCTCCTCGCGGATCTCGCGCACGGCAGCCTCTTCGGGCTCTTCGCCTTGCTCGATGTGCCCGTGGACTGATTCCCACGCCGTCGGACATCGCGTATCCAGCGCACGCTGCAGGACGAGCACGCGCCACCCCTCATGGAGCGGACGAATGACATAAACGTCGATGGTACCAATCTCGAGCTGGGACACGCGTGGCTCGCCGAGGCGTGGTGACGATGACTCCCGTTGCGGGAGATAATGTACCGCCGCCTCCTCGTCTACAGGTCCCGAGCCTCCGTTCCCGATCACGCCGCCGTCGTCTATGGGCGGTTGTGCGACGCGCAATAGCTCCTCCTCGGTCGTGTCGCCCGCGCGCACGCGCGACATGCCCGATTGCCACAACGAATGCATACCCGTTCGGCGAGCCGTTTCTGCAATTCGCTCCGCGGACTCACCCGTCGCCACCTGACGTTCGAACTCGGGAGTGGCGATGAGCACTTCTACGATCGCGAGTCGTCCGTGATAGCCGCCGCCACCGCAGGCGCCGCAGGCGACGGACGGATGCGAGCGGCATCTCGCGCAGACGCGACGTAGCAGTCGCTGCGCGAGGATTCCCTTCACTGCCGTCGCAATTTTGTATGGCGCTACGCCGATGTCGATGAGGCGCGTGACGGCGCTGGCGGCGTCGTTGGTATGCAGCGTCGATAGCACGAGGTGCCCCGTGAGCGAGGCCTGAATCGCGATCTCAGCAGTCTCGCGATCTCGAATCTCACCGACGAGGAGCACGTCCGGATCCTGTCGCATGATCGAGCGCAGCGCCGCGGCGAAAGTGAGGCCAGCGCGCTCACGCACCTGCACTTGAACGATGCCGGGCAGTCGATATTCGATCGGATCCTCGACCGTTACGATGTTCACGCCGCGTTGCTTCAAGAGGCGCAATGCCGCGTACAACGTCGTCGTCTTGCCGGAGCCAGTCGGGCCCGTGACGAGGAGCAGGCCCTCGCGCGCCTGCAGCAGGCGCTCGATGCGTGCCAACTCGTCAGGCGCGAAGCCAATCGATTGAAGCGTGCGCACGGCAGCACGTCCGTCGAGGACGCGAATTACGATCTTCTCGCCATGCGCAGCGGGAAGGCTCGAGATCCGAAGATCGATGGCGACGCCGTCCACGGCGACCCGAGCGCGACCGTCCTGTGGACGCAGGCGGTCGGCGATGTCGAGACCGGAGATGATCTTGATTCGGGAGGCAAGTGCCGACGCCAGCTGCCGAGGCAGACGCCGCACGACTCGAATGACGCCGTCGACTCGGTGCCTAACGACCACCGCCGCCTCTTCAGGCTCGATGTGAATGTCGCTGGCCCGTTCGCTGATGCCCGCGCCGAGCAGTTCGTCCACGAGGCGCGAGATCGCCTGTGCGTCGTCCGAGAGAACGGGATCCTGATCGTAGGTCTCGGCTTCGGCAGCGAGGAGCTGAACATCGATATGACGCTCTGTCGCATTGACCAAACCGTGGTCGGATGATTCCAGCTCGGGGCTCCCGTACACAGCGTCGATGCGTTCGGCGATCGTGTTGGGCGACGCAACACAGAAGCGTACGGCGCGTCCGGCGGCAAAGGCGAGCGCGCGCTCACAGTCTACATCGCACGGGTTCGATGTCGCGACGAGCAGCGCGTCCTTCTCGATGACGAGAGGCAACACGCCGAACTGTCGCGCCCAGCGCTCGGGCACGAGCTCGAGCGCTTGCTGACTCACATGCCGCACGTCGGCGATCGGCACATGGAAATGGCGCGCGACCTCGGCGACCACATCGTTCTCTGCAATCAGCCCGCGATCAATGACCGCGGCCCAGAGGCTCTCTATCGCGTCGCGCTCGAGGGACTCGATGAGGTCCTCGCCAAGTCGTTTCGAGAGCGCAGCGAGGAGCCAGCGGTCCCGCGCGGCGCCGTGCGACAGCGTTGATACAGCCGACATGGCGGCATTCTGGCATCGGCCGACAGACGTCGCGGTACCCTTGCGCCGCCATCCGTATCCATTCAGCGCCAGACCTTCGCAGGGAAGGCCCTATAGAATGCTCCAGAAATCGGGATTCACATCGAACGCGAAAAGCCAACGTCCGTTGCGGAGGCCGCGCGAGACGTCGAAGCGAACGAGATCGAAGAAAGTGAGCAGACCAGCGCCAACCGCGACGTATCCGCCAGGAACTGTCGTCAGAAGCTGACCGTCGCGCTGAACGGTGACTCGGCTTCCGGCGATACCGACAAATTGAGCGTACGGTGCCAACGTCGCCGAAGCAGGAATCTTCCCGAAGCGCCCGAGCGGCACGGGAAAGAAGGGGATCGGCGAGTGCCACTCGAGTCGTTCGCTCAATCCCATCCGACCAACGAGTTGATGAAAATCATAACCGGGCGCGCTCACAGGGCCGCCGAAATAGAACAGTTCCTGCGACGGGATCACGTCGTCCTTGCCGCCGACACCGCCGGCAATGGTGTGCATTACGAGCCGCTGGTTGCCGAACGGACGTTCGAGACCGGCAACCACGGAGGCGCGGAGCGTGGTGTAGGCGAGCGGGCACACCGCGATCACCGCGCACGGCGTTGTCGAGTCGCCGTTGGCTCGCAGCCCTCGTACTTCGACAAGGGTCCGGAGCTCAGTGCCCCACACCCAGAGCGAGGTCGGCCGCTCGCGACGCACCGCGAGTCTCGCATAACGAGATGACGGCACGCCGACGAGGCCCACGAAAGTCCCCGTCACGGGGACGTCGTGCACCGCGAGCGTCGACGGTCGCTCGAGGGCAGCCTCGATCGTCCACGATGGTTCACCCACTGGGGCATGCTGAAACGACAAGCCACCGCCCTCGACACGGAAAGGATCGGTGTAGTCGCTCCCAAACTCCTGCGACGCGATGCTATTCAGCGCTCGCGAACGTTCGGGCTCTTCGCCGAGCTCATGAAAGTCGCGGAGACCGAACGCCCGAATGGAGATTCCCGAGCCGTTCTGCCACTCGAGACGAGCCTGCCACTTGACTGTTTCGTCATCGATGCCGTATCGCGCGCGTCCACCAACGCTCAATCCTCCGCCAATGCCTTGCGTGAGGCCACCGCCAAGCGCAAGTCCTTCGACACGATTGACGCGCACGAAATCAGACACGCCGCGTGCCGAAAGTGCCAGCGTACGCGTTCGCTGGAGTGCGCGCTCGCGCACGAGTGCACGCGCTTCGGCCTGAACGCGACGGACATCTGCATCGGTCACCGCTCGCACGTCTGGTGGAAGTGAATCCAGAACATGGCGCGTCGACCAGACGTGTTGCTGTTGCTCGTAGGGGGGCGCCTGCACGATCTCTGGGCCCCCACCAGAGAAGATGTTATAGGGGACTCCCTGGTTGATTCGGTAATCCCCGATTTCCCAGCGGCCGCGAATGATGCCCCGCACCGGATAGTCGAGCCACGTGCCAGTGCGACGGATCTCGATCTCCTGTCGCGATGGAAGCCAAAAACGGGTCCCCACGAGACGGTTCTCGAGAACAATCGAGACATCCTCGAGTGCTTTATCGAGGAGCGCGGCGCGCGTGAAGCTGAGCGCCATTCGTACGACCTGTCCTTCCTCTCGGTCGATGTACACCGCACCGACGACGCGCGCTTGCTGGTCATCTTTTGGGCGGACGCGAACTTCGTATACGTTGACGCGTCGTCCCGGAAGCTCGATGCGTAAGCTGTCCTTTATAGCAAAGTCATATAGCGAGAGGCCGGCGGGCGAGAGCGGATGCGGGACATCCCTGACCTCGTCGCCTTCCCCGAGGCGGATGATATTCGGAAAGTTGTTCTGGACGATGCCGAGATGGTCGCGGTGGTAGGCGATGTCCGTTGGCAGGAGCAGCGTGTCGCGACGACCGACGATCCGCTGCTTGCTGAGATTGGGCGCGCGCCAGTAGACTTCCAGCGCCAGTTCATCGGCCTTCACGATGCGCGGCGGCTCAGCGAAGCCCTGGCCCACCTGTGCTAGAAACGTGAGATAGCCGTGAGCCTCGGCGCGGTAGTCCGTTAGACCTGTATCGGCGAGTTGCGCGGCGCGTAGTCGTGTGGCAAGCTCCACGAGCGCGCGCGTCGTCGAATCGTTCCAAACCAATTGCGCGGACGTCACTCGAGGGACGGCCAATACGATTAGCATCGCGGCAACGGGTGCCGCGACGCGACTGATGACCCTCGATGCCCTTGTCAGTGTCACACTCAGCATGATTCGAGAATCTCGTCAGCGGGATAATCAGCAGCAACCGCGGAACTCATGACGTTCACGGGCTTTCGCGAGCTTGCGCGTGGCGCAACCGCTGGCGGCGGTCCCGCACTGGTGCCGGTCTGGCATGATTACCTGCTGGACTCGGAGACGCCCGTCGCGGTGTTCGCGAAGCTCCGCGAGCCGCCGTTTGCGTTCCTTCTCGAGTCCGCACCGGCCGGCGGCGAGACGTGGGCGCGTTACACTTTCCTCGGGACAGCGCCGCGGAGTGCGTGGCGGTTGCGCGACGGCATCGTCGAAGATTGGATGCCGGATCGCGGTTGGCATGGCGCACGGCGGCCAACTGATCCGCTCGCCGATCTCGACGTGCTCCTTCGTCGCTATCACCCGATCAGCGTTCCGGAGCTTGGCGAGTTCTGGAGCGGCGCCGTCGGATTCTTTGGGTACGACGTCGTTCGGTACATCGAGCGACTGCCGAATCCGCCAGCGCGTGCCCAATCACTCGCTGACATTCCGGACGCGTTGTTTGTCTTCACGAGCGCGTTGGTCATCATCGACAATCTGCGTGGGCAGGCGCGGATCGTCGTTGGCGTGCCTGTGGACGACGGGATGACTGAAGCCGCTCTCCGACGCGCACATGAGGAAGCAGAAGCCGAGATCGCGACGACGATCGCGCGAATTCGAAAACCGTCAACGTTGCAGGCGCTCGATTTTCCGCTCTCGGCGGAGCCGGCCGAGGGGATATCGAGCTATCCGCGTGAGAAATTCCTCGCCGACGTCAAGCGCATCAAAGAGTACATCGTTGCCGGTGACGCATTTCAGGTATTACTCGCGCGCCGCATCGACGTGCCGCATGACTTCTCGTCGGCGTCGCTCTATCGTGCGTTGCGTGCAATAAATCCGTCGCCGTACATGTATCACCTCGTGCTCGATGGGCTCGAGATCGTCGGCAGCTCGCCGGAGCTTCTCGTGCGAGTGGAGCGCCAGCGTGTCACGGTGCGGCCGATTGCTGGTACGCGCCCGCGCGGCAAGAGCGCCGACCAGGACGAGGCACTCATTGCGGAGCTTCGAACCGACGAGAAGGAGCGTGCCGAGCATGTGATGCTCGTCGATCTCGGACGCAACGATGTTGGCCGAATCGCAAAGTATGGCTCTGTCGAGGTGACGGAGCTCATGGTAGTCGAGCGCTATTCGCACGTCTTCCACCTCGTGAGCCAGGTCGAGGGCGAGCTCCGCGACGGATTGACGGCCATGGACGCGTTGCGCGCGACGTTCCCGGCGGGCACGATGACTGGCGCTCCAAAGGTTCGAGCAATGGAGATCATCGATGAGCTCGAGCCGGAACGGCGGGCCGCGTACGCCGGTGCGATTGGCTACATCGCCGCCGGCGCACAGCGAATGGACCTCGCGATCACGATTCGTACTTGTGTAATCGCGAATGGGGTCGCATCGGTCCAAGCCGGTGCCGGCATCGTCCACGATTCGATACCGGAGCGAGAATGGGAAGAAACCGAGAACAAGGCGCGCGCGCTCCTCGCAGCGATAGGTCGCGTTCGGGACAAGACCCGGCGTGGCGAAAGCGGACAGCGCGACAGAACAGATTCCACGCGCAGCGGGTCGTCGCGTGTGTCGACATCGGTATAACGATGTACCACTCCATGACCGTCTCGAGGTAGTCGACACTTGCCAAGCGATTCATATTCCAGCGGCGATCATCAGGATTCATGCGGTACAGGCTGACGAGCACTGACGGGCTTCAACAACACGAGCTGCGCGCCGGCGTGCAGCTCGTTGTCGGGCGCGCGCCATCCAGTGACATCGCGATCTTCGACCCGACGATCTCGCGTCGTCACGCCGAGCTGCAG
>DATEGN010000339.1:0-7289 GCA_035280125.1 Gemmatimonadaceae bacterium
TGGGCGATCGCGCAGCAGATCCGTTTGCTCTCGAAGGATCAGCTCCGCGTCGGGCAGAGCGCGCTTTACCCCGCGCTGCACAAGCTCGAGCAGCAAGGGTGGATCGCCGCCGAGTGGCGTGCGAGCGAGAAGAACCGCCGCGCGAAGTACTACCGACTCACCGCCGCTGGGCGAAAGGCGTTGAAGGTCGAAACAGCGGAATGGAAACGCCTGTCGGCGGCGATTTCGTTGATCGTGAAGCCAGCATGAGGACTGGGGGACACTTATGCGGTGGATCAGCAAGACTCGCCTGCGAATTCGGTCGCTCTTTCGAAAGGACCGCGTCGATCGCGAGCTGAACGACGAGCTCCGGTATCACCTCGACGAGCTCGTCGAGCATTACCAGGCGAGCGGGATGACGCTGGCCGACGCGCGATATGTGGCGCTCCGCGAGATGGGACCGATCGAGGTGCGCAAGGAAGAATGCCGCGATGCGCGTGGTGTCGCGCTGATCGACAGCATTCGCCAGGATATCGGCTACGCCTTTCGCGCGCTGCGCAAGAGTCCCGCATTCACCGCGGTCGCGGTCGTCTCGTTGGCGATTGGCATCGGCGCGAACACGACCGTTTTTACTTTTCTCAACGCCGTTCTCCTTCGACCCCTTCCGTATCCGGACGCGAATCGCATTGTCGTGCTCCACGAGCACAAGCTCGAATCGAACGAGCTGCTCTCGGTTCATCCCGTCAATTTCGTCGAGTGGCGTGCCCGCGCGCGGTCGTTCGAGGCGCTCGCGCTCGTGCAAGCACCGCCCTTGAATGTCATTGGACGCGACGGTGCGGAGCAGGTCAATCGGATGGCGACGACCGCCGAGCTCTTTGAAGTGTTCGGCGTTCGACCCGCCCTGGGTCGAATATTTAGCAAAGACGAAACTCGGCCCGGTGGACCTCGAGTCGTCGTCCTCGGCTACGGTTTTTGGCAGCGGTGGTTCGGCGGCGATCCAACGGTGCTCGGACGCCAGCTTTCGACGGCGGACGGATCGCTGACGATCGTCGGCGTCGCCCCATCGGGCTTTCGGATCGGCCTCGACGAGCCCGACGTGTTCACGGCGATGGGCATCGATCCCGCGCGAGCGTCGGACGCCGGCTCACGCGCCTTCGACTGCTACGGCCGCCTGGCGCCGGGAGCGGACCTCGACGGGGCACGCGCCGAGATCTCGACCCTCGCTTCTCGGATGCGGAAAGACGACGTCATCGACGCTGGAATGACCGCCGACGTGTCGCGGCTGCAGGAGTATCTCGCGAGAGATGCGCGTCCGCTCCTGAAACTACTGATGGCCGTCGTCGCCGTCGTGCTGGCGATTGCGTGCGCCAACCTGGCCGGGCTGCTCATCGCGCGCGGCATGGCTCGTCGCGGCGAGCTGGCCGTTCGGGTCGCGCTTGGCGCCAGCCGTTGGCGGCTCGTCAGGCAGCTCATCATCGAAAGCCTCGTGCTGTCCCTCGCTGGCGGCGCCGCCGGAGTTGCCGCCGCGTATTGGACGACGCAAGCGCTTGCGGCGCGCATCGCGAGCGCGATGGGCGATGCCGCAGGCGTTTCCATTCACCTCGACCTGCGCTGCCTGGTTTTTACGCTTGTCATCTGCGTCGCGACGGCGCTTGCGTTTGGGCTATTGCCAGCGCGACAGGCGAGTCGCGTCGATCCACAGGCCGTACTCCGCGAGCAGCATCGGGGCGCCACTGCCGGTCGCGGTCGTTTTCACGTACGCGAAGCCTTGGTGATCGCGGAGGTCACGCTGGCCTTCGTTCTCCTCGTCGGCGCTGGACTCCTCCTGCGCAGCCTAACGAATCTCACGCGTGTCACTCTTGGGTTTCAGCCCGAGGGCGTTGTCTCAATGTCGCTTTTTCTAGGCATCCGGCCAGCAGCCGATCGCGGTGCCCTCGTCGATCACATACTCGACCGCATCGATGCTGTACCAGGTGTGAAAGCCGTTGGCACCGTGCAGTTTCTTCCGTTCCGCGGAATGACGTGTGGCACGGGCTTCTGGCCGGAGGCCGAAGCCGTTAGGCAGGATCCATCGCGAACGCTGTCGACGGAGTGTTATCTCGTGAGCCGAGGATACTTCGGCGCGATGGGAATTCCCCTAAGATCGGGGCGAGCGTTCGACCGGCGAGACGACATAAAGAGTGAGCGCGTCTTGATCGTGAACGAGGCGTTCGCCAGGCATTATTTCCCAGACGGCGACGCCGTGGGCCGACGCATTCTCGTTCAGGCATCGAATCAAAAGCTGGCGACGATCGTGGGCGTCGTGGGGGACGTGCATCACACCGGCCTCACATCCGATCCGGCGCCCGCCGTTTACCTGGTGCACGCACAGACACCCGGCTACATAACGAATCTCGTTGTCCGCTCGGTCGACAACCCGCTCGCCCAAGCTTCAGCCATTGTCCGTGCGATTCACGAGGTCGACCCGAGCCAGGCGGTGGGCGCGCCGCTCCTCGTCGAGCAGGACCTCGAGCGCGTGCTATCACGGCCGCGCTTGCAGGCCGGATTCGTGACGTCCTTCGCGCTCATCGCCGTGCTGCTCGCCATCATCGGCATCTACGGTCTGGTCGCGTATGTCGTTAGGCTCAGGACGCACGAGATCGGGATTCGCATGGCGCTCGGCGCAACACAGGAGACGGTTTTCATAGAATTGTTCGGGAGAGGCGGTCGGCTCGTCTTTGTTGGAATTGCGCTCGGCGTCATCGCCGCGATCGCCCTTCGGCAGGTGGCGTCGACCCTGGTATTTGGAGTCAGTCCTCTCGATCCGCTGACGTATCTCGGCGCGACGCTCGCATTCGCTCTCCTGGCGTTCGCAGCGATCTCTATTCCTATCCGTCGCGCGTCTCGCATCGAGCCGATGCGCGCGCTGCAGATCGAGTAGAGAGGCTCCTGGCATAGTCCTCAGTGTCCAAAACACTCACCGATGAGAATTTGCGCAAAGTCTGCTAGATGTCGCTACGAGACACAAAGATGCATCATTCCCCGAATGCCCACGCCACCATCAGCGAAAACTCTTCTTGCCAGAATGCGCCACCGTGCGACCCAGCTCGCTCGATCATCACGACATCGCCACCTGCATCGCGCAATGCGTCCGCCCACCGCTGTGCGTTGCCGAGGAAGAACGGCTCTTCGCTGCCGGCGACAAGGTAGGTGCGTGGAAGCGGCCGCGGCATGACACTGGGTGGTCTGTAACCACCGCCGGGTGAGGCGCAGAAGGCCGCGCCGTAGACGTGCGGATAGCGGAGCCCAAGAGCGAGAGCCAGCTCTCCACCTGCCGAGACGCCGAACACAGCAGTCCGTTCGTTAGGCAGCGCCACATTGAATCGCGACGTCGTCCATTGGCGCACGTCCTCGACGAAGAAACGCTCGTGCGCCGCGAACCGCTCCGGTGCGAATCCCGGTGAGTATTCGTGTAGACGCCGCGTCTCATCGGTCAACCCATGTACGCCGACGATCATGGTGGACGGAGCGTTCGCCGTCTCGAGCAAGCGGCTCCACTTCGTGATTGTCTGACCGTCAGCAGCGTAGACAATCGCTTGGGGCGGATCGGGTGGAACGTACACCGTGACCTGCCGTCCAAAGTCGTACTCGAACGTCTCGGTGACGAACTCCCCCGAGACCGCGCCCTTGCGCTTGTTGGTTGGCAATTCAGACGCTCCGCGCCATGGCATCCGCGATGCCGTTCTGTACGGCACAGCGCGGGCATCGACCGCTTCCAAACTCGTACGTCAGTTGCTCGGGGTACGCATGACGCACGTTTGACCAGTCTGTCATCACATACCGAACTGACGGAGGTGATGATCCATGTGCTTGTAACCCCATCGTGCCCATTCGTCATCGCTGAGCGGTCCAAATAGAAAGTGCGGTCCGCGACTGCCTCGTCCAGCGGCAAATCGTTCGCAGGCTTGCACCAACTGAGCGACATCTGCCTCGAAGTGCTGTGGCGGAGTCCCGCCGCGCTCCTGATCGACCTCCGGGCGTGTCTTCACGCCGTGTGGCCAAGGGAAGGGTAGTTGAAGCGCGACGAGCTTCATGAGACGTTGTCGCCATCGCGGGATCACCGGTGGCGGTGACGACGATGGTCGCTCGCCCATGATGCTCCGAAAGGAGTCCGTTAGGTGACAAATCATTTGAGGGGCCGTCATACGTCCCCATTGTGGCCGAGTCTCCGGGCGAACGCGCTGGAGACGAGTCAGCACCGCGGCGCGATCAATCGGAGTGGCCAACGACTTCGCGGGCATGGGTCTCGAGATGATGTGGGTCGAGCCTAACGGCGACTCAGCCTGCAAGGGATCCTAATAAGAGCGCACAGCCGAGCCACAGGCAATCCATGCGACGTGGTCTGCCACTTGCTGCCAATAACCAGGCGTTCGCAAATTCGTCCCCGAATCTCTGCGTGGTCGCGCCATGAAGAACGATCGACCAATGGATCACCTCGACGATTGGGAGGAGTCGCTTGCGGCCCGCTATCCGGCGACCGACTCGCTCCCCGTACCTGATCGCAGCAGTGCTGGCGACACCTTTCGGGATTACTCACAGAACGTGCGCCCCGGGATTCGCGAGTTCTATCGATTGAACCATCGCCATCAGACAGTCGACTTCGTCGCCGCCAAGAAGCGGCAGTACCTGCCTCTGCGGAAACGGCGCATGGGCGTTTGGGAGGCGATGGAGTTTCTGAACACGCTAGTCGACGAGAGTGACCCGGACGCGGATTTCAGCCAAATCGAGCACCTGCTCCAGACCGCGGAAGCGATACGCAGCGACGGGCATCCACGGTGGTTCGTCCTCACCGGACTCGTGCACGACCTCGGCAAGATTCTCTGTCTCTTCGGCGAACCTCAGTGGGCGGTGGTCGGCGATACGTTCCCGGTGGGTTGCGCATTCAGCGACAAGGTTGTGTATCCCGAGTTCTTCGCCGAGAACCCCGACAAGCAGACGCCCGGGTACCAGACGCCCTGCGGTATCTACTCCGAGGGATGCGGCCTCGACGACGTGCATCTCTCCTGGGGACACGACGAGTACATGTACCACGTCGCGAAGGATTACCTGCCAGCCGAGGCGCTCGCGATGATTCGCTATCACTCGTGCTATGCGATTCACCGCGAAGGCGGGTATGCGCATCTGCTAAACGAGCGGGATCACGAGCTGCTGAAATGGGTGCGAGCGTTCAACCCGTACGATCTGTACTCCAAGGGTGACGAGCGGCCCGACGTTGGCAAGTTGCGCCCGTACTATGAAGAGTTGGCGGCTGAGTATTTTCCGCCAGTGATCGATTGGTAAACGGAGGAGCTCGAGCAAGGTGACCATGCGTCGGCGCAATGCGTTTCTAAAGTATGAAACCCATGCGCCCGATTGTGTTCTTTCCATTAGTGCTTGGGCTGACTCTCTTCGCCTGTGCGAGGCCGCCCCCACGGACGACAGTCCAGGTATCCGACGTCTCAGTGGCGCTGTGTCGCACATCAGTGGAACAACGATCGCCGCTCGAACCAACGACTCGGGTCAGGCCGTCTTTCCGCGACTCCACGAGCACTCGGTGAGTCTCGTCGTCCGACGCATCGGCTATGACATATGGCAGGGCGACGTGACCGTACGCGCGAGATATCTCGACACGGTCGAGGTGTGGCTCGGGGCTTATCCTACGTGCGCCGGGTGGTGAGCCGTAGGGCGATCGCGACAAGTCGAAGCATCTACCGTCTCCGAAAAGGACGCATCGTTCTTCGCGGCCCCTTGAATACTGGTAACGCTTGGCTTATATACTGAACCATATGGTTCAGTATATAACGACCCGACTCGATACTTCGTTCGCTGCGCTCTCGGACGCCACGCGGCGTGGCGTTCTGGAGCAGCTCGGACGAGCCGACGCTTCGATCACGGACCTTGCCGAGAAGTTTCACATGACGCTCACGGGCATGAAGAAGCACGTCGGCGTTCTGGAGCAGGCGGGGCTCGTCAGCACGAAGAAGATCGGGCGCGTGCGGACGTGCCAGCTGGGCCCGCGCCGATTGGAGGAGGAGACGGCGTGGCTCGAGAGATATCGCAAGCGCTGGGACGAACGCTTCGACGAGTTGGAGAAGGTTGTCGAGGAACTGACACAAAAGGAGAAGAGCGATGAACGCAAGAATCGAAACTAAGCCCGGCCCCGTGAAGAACCGCACCACGGTGGAACGGAAGTCGGACCGCGAGGTGGTTGTCACGCGGACCATCAACGGCCCGGCGCGCATCGTGTTCGAGGCATTTACCAAGGCCGAGTTGCTCAAACGTTGGTGGGTGCCGAAGTCGATGGGAATGAACTTGCTGTCCTGCGAGGTGGATGCTCATGTCGGAGGCAAGTACCGATTAGTATTCGCCCACGAGCCCGAGCCTGCCGCGTTTTTCGGCACCTATGTCGAAATGAGGCCGTATTCGCGCCTCGCGTGGACCAATGACGAAGGTGGCGAGGGCGGGTCTGTCACCACGGTGACCTTCGAGGAAAGGGGCGGCAAGACGCTGGTGGTCCTGCGCGAGAGCTATCCTTCGAAAGAAGCGCTCGACGCTGCCGGCACCGGAGCCCAGGATGCAATGGTCGAGACGTTCGATCAGCTGGACGAGCTTCTCGTCGCCCTTGGTGAGAGCTCGGGACAGTAACAGAGACGTAGATCTCGCGGTCGGTCGTCCGATAGTCCCGGCTCACACGGGCCGGGCTATCGGGTCCGTCCGCGAAGGCATGCTCTACCTGATAGCGTTGTTCTCGTAATACCTCTACCAACCCTCTACCCGTTCACCCGCCCACGGCGCGCCTCAACTCCGCCCTCGCAATCCGAATCTGCAACTCCGCCGCGAGCACCTGCGCTTCACTCGCCGCCAGCTGCGCCTCCGCATCGGCAAGCACCGACGCCGACGCCAAGCCGCGCGAGTCCCGATCCCGCGCGACCGCTACTATGGCGCGCCGAGCGTCGAGCGCCTCTCGCGCGACCGCTGCTCCCCGTTCCGCGCGAGCCGCTCCTCGATAGGCACGATCGACTTCGACTGCAACCCGATCGCGCGCCAACGCGAGCGCTACTTCCGCCGCCTCCTGCTGCGCGACACGCTCGCGCGCCTGCGACGCTCGGCGTCCGCCATCGAACAATGTCCATGATCCTTGGATGCTCAATCCGACGGCCCGTTTCGGCAAAAAGCTCACGCCATTCAACATCGTGTAGGTCACTCCCACGCCGAGGTCGGGGATGTACTCGGCGCGAGCAAGCGCGACTCCGCGCTGCGCCTGCGCGAGTGTCGCTCGCGCCGAGGCGACG
>DATEGN010000340.1:0-10479 GCA_035280125.1 Gemmatimonadaceae bacterium
GTTCCTCTTCGAGCTCCTCTGCTTTGCCGGCAAATACGATCGCGCCGAGAAACAACTCGGTGTCGTTGGCCAGGGAAGCAAGGAAGCCGAGATGGGCGCGCTGCTCTATCACAGCGCCCTCCATGCCGAGCGAATGCGGCAGGAGATGTTCGAGGCTAAGACCTTCCCGCTGACGACGCCGCCCAAGCCAGTTTCTGGAACGCTCAATGGCCAGCCGTTCGAGTCACTCACCGATGCCGACCCACGCATCGGAGCGCGTCTCGAACTCTTCGCCGCCGGCCAATACACCTGGCTGCCGTTCGAGCACATCGAGTCGGTGCAGATGCTGCCGCCCAAACGGCTTCGCGACATGCTCTGGGCACCAGCGATCGTCCGCCCCTCGGAGACATTCCGCGGTATGGAAATGGGCGAAGTCATTGTCCCGGCAATCGCTCCGCTCACCTGGCGGCACGCTGACGGCCCCGTGCGTCTCGGTCGCGTGACGCACTGGCAAATCCTCGACGACGATACCGAAGCCCCGATCGGTCAAAAGCTGCTGCTCGTGGATGGCGACGAGTTTCCGATCCTCGAAGTACGTGAGCTCACGATCAATTCCGTCGCACCAACTACCGCTGATTGAGCCTTACCATGTCGCTGCGTGACGAGCTCCTAACGCCTATTCCTGGCAGCAACCCGGCCGGTGTCGAGCTGCGCTCCGACCCTGTCTACGACAAGATCAAATTTGCGCGACGCGAAGACGACGACATGCCGCAAGGCGGCTGGACAGCCGAGCGCAAAACGGCTGACTGGTCACAGGTCATCAAGCTGACGAAGGACGCTATCGCCACCAAGTCGAAAGACCTGCAGCTCGCCGTCTGGATGGCGGAGGCGATGCTCGCCCGCGAGGGCTTGGCCGGCTTCCGTAGTGCGCTGGACACCATCGTCGGTCTCCTCGAGCAACACTGGGAGCACCTCTATCCTGAAATAGACGACGGCGACTCCGAGGCTCGTGCCAACACGCTCGGGTCATTGGGTGGAGCGAAGATGGCAGTACGCGTGAGGCGCGTGCCGCTCGACAAAGCCGGTCACGACCTCGGTCAGATTCAGCAGGCCAATCGCGTTCCCACCGAGATCGACGCCGCGAACGACTCGACGAAGGCCGAGTTGCGACAATCGCTCGTTGCCGAAGGCAGGGCGACGCCAGAGGAAATCGAGAGCGGCTTTCGCGCGACCCCGAAGCCATGGCTCAAAGCTCTGGTGGCTGACATCGACGGCGCGCTCGTGCTGCTTCAGAATCTCGATGAGATCTCAGCCGAGCGCTTCCCTGACGAAGGCCCGAGTTACCGAGACATCCGCGAGGCGCTCGAAGAAGTCCAGCGCACGTCGAAGCAGCTGCTCAAACGCAAGCTCGAGCTGGATCCGGATCCCGTCGAGGTGGTGGGCGGCACCGACTTGACCGCTCCCGTGAGTGTCCCAGAAGGCGTCGTCCTTCCGGCATCCGTCGGTGCACAGTTGTCGGCGATTCCCACGTCGCGTGAGGACGCTGCGAGTCGCATCGCCGTCAGCGCGAAGTATCTCCGACAGTCCGATCCAACGAATCCGGCGGCGTACCTGCTGCTCCGCGGATTTCGGTGGGGAGAGCTCCGCGCGTCGGGCACGTCGCCAGACCCGCGTCTGCTCGAGGCGCCGGCAACGGCGACGCGCACGCAGCTCAAGGTGCTGCTGCTCGATTCAAAGTGGGAAGGACTGCTGGAGGCATGCGAAGGCGTCATGGCCACGCCGCAGGGGCGCGGGTGGATCGATCTCCAGCGTTATGCACTCACTGCGTGTGAGCAGCTTGGCGCGGAATTCCAGATCGTCGCGGCCGCGCTCAAGGGTGCATTGCGCTCCCTACTCGCGGACATTCCCGGCCTGCTCGACATGACGCTCATGGATGACACGCCCACAGCGAATGCCGAGACGCGGAAGTGGTTAGGCGGCGTTCTGGAAGCCGAACCGGCAAAGTCGGCGTCCGAAGAGGGCGCGGAAGATGTCGCGCCCGAACCGCTACGACCGCGCGGTGGTCGCAACGCCGCACTCGCCGAAGTGCGCGCCGGCCGCACCGATCGCGCAATTGCCCTCCTCATGCGAGAGGCTGCGAGCGAGAAGACCAAGCGCGGGCGTTTCCTGGTGCAGACCGAGCTCGCGAGTATCATGGTCGATGGCGGGCACCACATTGTCGCGCAGCCGATCCTCGAGGAGCTCATGGGCAGCATCGAAGGGCACAAGCTCGAAGACTGGGAGAGTGGCGACGTCGTGGCTCGGCCGCTGGCACTGCTCTATCAATGCCTCGAGCGTGTCGATGGTGATCCGAGCACTCGTCAGGCGCTCTACCTCCGCATCTGCCGCCTCGATCCCGTACAGGCGATCGGCTTCGCCAACGGAGGCAGCGCGTCGGCATGACCAAGCGTGAGATCGAGCGCGCCGTTCAGCCATCGCTGCTGGACCGACTGACGGACTACGAGCCGAAGAACCTCAGCAGCGAAGGCCGCGTGGGGTATCTCGAGTCCGTCCGGCAGTTCAAGGCGGGGCTGCAGCGCGATCTCTCGTGGTTGCTCAACACGCGACGCATTCCCGTCAGCGCGCCCGAGGAATTCGAGGAGTTGGCGCAGTCGGTGTACCATTACGGACTTCCTGACATCACGTCGATCAGCCGCGATTCAAACGAGGCGCGCGACCGACTGCTCCGCCGCGTCGAGGACCTGATCGCGCAGTTCGAGCCCCGGCTCGACAACGTGAGCATCTCGGTCGTCGAAATGGAGAGTGAGCAGCACCGGCGCGAGCTGCGTTTTCACGTCGAAGGCACGCTGCTCATGGATCCAACGCCGGAGCAGGTCATCTTCGACACCGTGCTCCACTTCGCGAGCGGCGAGTACGAAGTAGGAGGAGCGGGGGGCGCGGCTGCGTCGACCGCGGGAGCAGCGCGCGGTGCGTGAGGAGCTCCTCC
Organism: Gemmatimonadaceae bacterium; assembly: GCA_035280125.1. Lineage (GTDB taxonomy): Bacteria > Gemmatimonadota > Gemmatimonadetes > Gemmatimonadales > Gemmatimonadaceae > AG2. The sequence goes on from DATEGN010000340.1 coordinate 2,966, forward strand.
ACTACTACGAGCGGGAGCTCGCCTACGTCCGCCGAATGGGGGCGGAGTTTGCGCAGCGGTATCCGAAGATCGCGAGCCGGCTACAGCTGGAGCCGACGAAGTGCGAGGATCCGCATGTCGAACGCCTCATCGAGGCCTTCGCGTTTCTCGCGGCGCGCGTCCATCTGAAGATCGACGACGAGTTCCCGGAAGTCACCGAGTCGATCTTCAACATCGTCTACCCGCACTACGTGCGGCCGCTGCCGTCGATGTCGATCGCCGAGTTGCGAATCGATGTCGAGCAGGGCGTGCCACCGGCGGGATTCCGCGTTCCGCGCGACACGCTGCTGTATTCGCGGCCCGTGGACGGCGTGCCGTGCAAGTTTAGAACATGCTATGACACGACGCTCTGGCCATTCACGGTCACCGGCGTGCAATGGCTCACGCCCGATCGGCTCAAGCCAAGCGTACGCCTAGGCGACGCAATCGCGGCCCTCCGCATCGAGCTGCGCTGTCTGCCCGGCATGACCTTCTCGCAGCTGGAGATCCAAGAGCTTCGGCTTTTCCTGAATGGCGAGAGCAACCTCGTCTATCCACTGTACGAGCTGCTGGCGACTCGGCGTCGCGACTTGATCATTCGCGAAACAGGAGTCGCGAAGCCCCGGTCGATAATCATCGATTCCGAGGAGCTTCAACCCGCGGGTTTCGGTAGCGATGAAGGGATGCTGCCGTACCCGGGCAGGTCATTTCAAGCCTATCGCCTCCTCCAAGAGTATTTCGCCTTTCCCGAGAAGTATCTCTTCTTCGATCTCGGCGGCCTCGATGCGCTCCGCTCGTCGGGCTTTGGCAGCGCGATCGAGATCATCGTGCCCATCGGTGCCTTCGAGCGAAGCGAATGGCGCCAACTGCTCGAGGCGGGCGTCAGCGAATCCACGATTCGGCTCGGCTGCACGCCGATCGTGAATCTTTTTCCCCAGGTCGCTGAGCCGCTGCTGCTCACGCAGCGCCGGCACGAGTATACGCTCGTCCCCGATGCACACCGTCGCGTTACAACGGAAGTTTTCTCGATCGACGACGTCGTGGCCGTGTCGCCGAACTCTGGTGAGACGCAGCAATTCGAGCCGCTTTACTCGCATCGGCACTCCGCAAACGGGAACACGTCATTCTGGATGGCGAATCGCCGGTTCAGCGGCTGGCGTAGCGACGTTGGAACGGACGTCTCGCTCTCCTTTGTGGACCTGTCGGGACGAATCGTCTATCCGGAGTTCGAGGTGGTCACTGCACGCCTAATGTGTTTCAACAGTGATCTGCCAAGTCGGCTCCCATTCGGTAACGAGCGCGGCGATTTCGAGCTCGATCGCGGCGGCCCGGTGAGCGCGATCGTCGCGCTGGTGAAGCCGACGCGTGTCATTCAACCGCCATTGGGATCGCCGCAGATTTGGCGACTGGTGTCGCAGCTCTCGCTGAACTATCTGTCGCTCACCGATTCCGAGACGTTGCCTGGCGAAGACGGCGCCGGACGAGGCACCGAGGCGTTGCGCGAGGTCCTTCGTCTGCACGACTTCAGCGGCTCGCCAGCCGTTCGGCGTCAAATCGAGGGTGTGCTTGCCGTGCGCAGCGGCCCGGCGTTCGCGCGCATTACCACCGAGCACGGTCTGAGCTTCGCGCGCGGCCGCCGCGTCGAGCTCGAACTGGACGAAGAGCAATTCACGGGCGCGGGCGCATACCTGTTCGCCAGTGTGTTGGACCATTTCTTCGGGTTGTACGCATCGATCAACAGCTTCTCGACGCTCACCGCGCGGTCGCGGCAGCGAAAGGGGGAGATACGCGAATGGCCGGCGAGAGCGGGTTGGAAACCGCTGCTGTAGGCGGAGCGCTCTCGTACGTTCCTCCGGCAACGGCGGGGGACGACGTCGCGCTCAAGTCTGCCGCCTCACGGACGGCAGACGAGAGCATCCTATTGGAGCGCCTCTACGCCGAGCCATGGTCCTTCGACTTTTTCCAGGCACTCCATCTGCTCGAACAGCTCCAACCGGAGCTCGCGCCCGTCGGCGAGTTCGCCGATCCTCGTAAGGAGGCAGTGCGCCTAACGTCGAGTCCAAGCGTCGCTTTCCCCGCGAGTGAGATTCAGGCCCTCAACTCAGCGACGACGCCGCCGAGAATGGCAGTCAATTTCCTGGGCCTCACTGGTCCGCAAGGAATGCTGCCGCTCGCGTACAGCCTCTATGTCGCCGAGCGCGTGCGCGCGGGCGATCATGCCCTCAAGGACTTTTTGGGCATCTTCGACCATCGCGTTCTCTCATTGTTCTACCGCGCGTGGGAAAAGACGCACGTCGGCGTCGCCCACGGCCAGAAGCGCGACTGGCTCACGAAGCACCTGCTCGACCTCGTCGGACTCGGCAATCAAGCGCTGCGCGAGCGATTGCCGCTGAAGGACGAGGCGCTGCTCTTCTACGCTGGTCTTCTCTCGTTACCGACTCGCCCTGCCGGCGCACTCGAGCAATTGCTCGGCGATTTCTTCGACGTGCCCGTGCGCATCGAGCAGTTCGTCGGCGCGTGGTACCCGCTCGAGCGCGCAACACAGTCGGAGCTTGGCGACGACGAAGCTGAATCCTCGCAGCTGGGCTTCGGCGCCGTCGCCGGCGATGAAATCTGGGACCAACAGTCGCGCGCCCGCGTTCGCATCGGACCACTCACGCGCAGGCAATACAATGACTTTCTCCCTGGTGGTAGCGCGCACGAGCCGTTGCGGGCACTGACGCGCCTGTACACGAACGACCTGATCGACTTCGAGATCCAACTCGTTCTCGCCGAACACGAAGTGCCGATGCTCCAGATAGCGGACGACACGCCATTGCCGCTCAGCTGGTGCACCTGGCTCGCGACCAAGCCGTTAGGCCGAGATGCGAGCGATACAGTCTTTACGATTTGAGCAGCTAGCCCCTAGCCCCTAGTCCCCAGCCCCTATGTCAGTCAACCTTCGTGCACTCATCGCCAAGCTCAACCCGACGACGCGCGGCGCTGTCGAAGCGGCGGCAGGGCTCTGCCTCTCGCGCACGCACTACGACGTCGAGGTCGAGCACTACCTCGTGAAGCTTCTCGACTCGACCGACAGCGACTTCGCGTTCGTGCTGAAACAGTACGCGATCGATCGGTCTCGCCTTGCGTCGGATCTCGCGAAAAGCCTCGATCATCTGAAGACGGGCAACGCGCGCACACCGGCGTTCAGCCCACATCTGGCGCGCATGCTCACGGAAGCGTGGACGTTGGGATCCGTTGATTATGGCGCAGCACAGGTCCGCACCGGCCACACGATTCTCGCATTGCTAGCCGACGACGATCTCGCGCGCATGGTGAAGGAGATCAGCCGCGAGTTCACGAAGATTCCTGTTGAATCGCTGCGCAAGGATCTTCCGGCCATCACCGCGCAATCCGCGGAAGAGGCGTTCACCCAGCGCGCGGCCGCAGCCGAGGCGGGCGCAGCGCCGAACGCCCCACGTGTTGGGGGGAAGACGCCGAATCTCGATTCCTACACGATCAACCTCACCGAGCGCGCGAAGCAGGGAAAGATCGACCAGGTCCTGGGTCGAGATTTCGAGATCCGGCAGGTGATCGACATTCTGCTTCGGCGTCGACAGAACAATCCGATTCTTGTCGGTGAAGCCGGTGTGGGAAAGACTGCAGTCATCGAAGGGTTTGCCCTGCGTATCGCCAACGGCGACGTGCCGTCCGTCTTGCGCAACGTGACGTTGCGTACGCTCGACCTCGCGCTGCTGCAGGCGGGTGCGGGCGTGAAAGGCGAGTTCGAGAATCGCCTGAAGGGACTGATCGAGGAGGTGAAGAACTCGCCTACACCAATAATCCTCTTTATTGACGAGGCGCATACCATGATCGGGGCGGGCGGCGCTGCTGGACAGAACGACGCCGCGAACCTGCTCAAGCCCGCACTCGCGCGCGGCGAGCTGCGCACCCTCGCGGCGACGACCTGGTCCGAGTACAAGAAATACTTCGAGAAGGATCCGGCGCTCGCGCGACGTTTCCAACTCGTGAAAGTCGAGGAGCCGAGCGAGGACGTGTGCGCGCAGATGTTGCGCGGTGTCGTACCGTCGCTCGAGGCACATCACACCGTTCGCATCCTCGACGACGGTCTCGAAGCGGCGGTGAAGCTTTCCCATCGATACCTCCCCGACCGTCAGCTCCCCGACAAGGCGGTGAGCGTGCTCGATACGGCGTGCGCTCGTCTCGCGTTAGGTCAGAACACGACGCCACCGGCGATCGAAGCGGCGCAACGACGGCTCGAGGATCTCGCGGTGCAGCGACGTGTCCTCGAGCGCGAGGCAGCTGTCGGCGTGAACCACGACGAGCGTCTCGCCGCGATCGCGCAGCAACGCGCGAAGACGGAGGGCGAGCTGGAATCGTTGAACGCGCGGTGGGAGCAGGAAAAGGGGTTGGTCGAGCGCATTCGCGAGATTCGCGAGCACCTCGAGCAGCAGGTTGCGAAGAAACGCCGAGCATCGGCGCAGATCGCTGCGGTTGCGGAGGACGGCACTCCGGCGAGCGCGGCAGAAGTGAAGCAAGCCGCGGCGGCGGAAGCCGAAGCGTCGGCAACTGCGGACGAGTTGCGGGCCGAGCTCGCGGGCCTAACGATGCAGCTCGAGGCGGTCCAGGGGGACGCGCCCCTGATGCGCGTGTGTGTCGACGCCTCGCTCGTCGGCGAGGTGGTGTCGGGTTGGACGGGTGTGCCGGTCGGCAAGATGCTGCGCGACGATCTGAGCATGGTCCTCAAGCTCGAAAGTCTGCTCGAGCAGCGCGTCATCGGTCAGAGCCACGCGCTCGAGTACATCAGCCGCCGCGTGCGGACATCGCGGGCGGGCATCGAGGATCCGAACAAGCCGAAGGGCGTATTCATGCTCGTCGGTCCGTCGGGCGTGGGGAAAACGGAAACTGCATTGGCGATATCAGATCTGCTGTATGGTGGTGAGCAAAATCTCATCACTATCAACATGTCGGAGTTTCAGGAAGCGCACACCGTTTCCACACTCAAGGGCTCGCCCCCGGGCTATGTCGGGTATGGCGAAGGTGGCGTGCTCACCGAAGCCGTGCGCCGGCGGCCTTATGCCGTCGTCCTGCTCGACGAAGTCGAGAAGGCGCACCCCGACGTGCTGGAGCTCTTCTTCCAGGTGTTCGACAAGGGTCAGATGGAGGATGGCGAAGGGCGGCAGATCGACTTCAAGAACTGCGTGATCATCCTGACGACCAACGCCGGGACCGAGACCATCATGAAGCTCACCGCGGATCCCGAGACGATGCCGTCGCACGACGGGTTGGTGAAGGCGCTCAAGCCGGAGCTCGACAAGACCTTCAAGCCGGCGTTCCTTGGCCGCATGGTGATCATTCCCTACTTCCCGGTGCGCGACGAGAATCTCAAGAAGATCGTGAGGCTCAAGCTCGGGAAGATTCAGCGCCGGATCGAGCAGACTCACCACGTGCGCTTCAGCTTCGACGAGAAGATGGTCGATACCGTTGCCGCTCGCTGCACCGAAGTCGAGAGCGGCGCACGCAACGTCGATAATATCCTGACGAACACCTTACTGCCCGAAGTGTCGGTCCGCATTCTCGAGCAGCTGGCAAGCGGAGACGAGATTCTGGCGATCAGCGTTGGCGTGACGGACGATGGCGCATTCGCATATCGCGTCGATGGGCGCGCAACTGGCGCGGCAACGCCGGCCGTGTTGGCCCCGTCGTACACGATGCCCTCGTCGGAGCCGACGATTCAAGCGTGACCTGGGAACTTGGGAGGGTGTGAACGATGCCGACGCAAATGGAAGTCACCTCGAGCCTGACGTACACGCAAAAAGGTCGGGCGATCAGCGTCGAGTCCGTGCTCGGCCCCGACGCACTGCTCCTCGAGAGCATCGACGGAAAGGAAGCGATCGCCGGCGGGTTCAAGTACACACTTGGCCTGCTCGCGAAGGATCCGGGCATCAGCGCCGCGAAGCTGATTCGCACGCCAATCACGGTGACGCTCCATCTCAGCGATGGCAGCGATCGCGAGATCACCGGTCTGGTGAGTCGCTTCGTGCAACTCGACCAGGCTGAAGGGCTCACGGTCTACGAAGCCGAGATTCGTCCGTGGTTCTGGTTTCTCTCGTTGACGAGTGACTTCTGCATTTGGCAGAACAAGTCCGTTCCGGACATCGTCAAGGCTGTCTGCAACGAGGCGGGATTCTCGGACCTGACGTTCCGGCTCACGAAGCCGCACAAGCCTCACGAGTATCGCGTTCAATACGGTGAGACGCACCGCGACTTCCTCTCACGTCTTATGGAAGAGGAGGGGATCTTCTACTTCTTCGACCATGCCGACAAGAAGCACCACATGGTCGTCGCGGACGACAACAGTGTCGCGAAGACGACCGTGAAGCTCCGGCTATCGACAATCGCGCACGACACGGAGGAAGAAGACGTCTTGAGCTGGTTCAACGTGTCGCAGGACGTGCGGCCGGGAAAGTTCACGACGATGGATTACAACTTTGAAACACCATCGACGCAGCTGAAGGGCCAGCACAGCGGCAAGCACGCTTCGGAGGTCGTCGAGTTTCCGGGCGGCTTCGACAAGCGCGACGACGCCGATCCGCTCGCGAGCCTGCGGTATCAGGAGATCGTCGCCGAGCAAGTGGAGGCCGAGGGTGCGGGTCGTTGCCGCTCGCTGAAGGCTGGCGGCAAGATCGAGCTCTCGAAGCACCCGAACAAGGCGCTCAACGCCGCGTATTTCGTGACGAGTGTGAAGCAGTCGGCGAAGCTTGGCGACTTCCGCACCGGTGGCGACGCGGGCCTGGCATTCAAGAGCAGCTTCACCGCGATCCCGTATGACACGCCGTACAAGCCGGAGCGCAGTGCGGAAGCGCCACGCGCATACGGCTACGAATCAGCCGTGGTGGTGGGTCCGAGCGGCGAGGAGATTTTCACGGACAAGTATGGTCGGGTGAAGGTGCAGTTCTTCTGGGATCGCCGCGGAAAGAAGGACGACAAGAGCTCGTGCTGGGTGCGCGTTTCCACCGTGTGGGCAGGAAAGGGCTGGGGCGTGATCAGTACGCCGCGGATCGGTCAGGAAGTGCTTGTTGCTTATGTCAACGGTGATCCGGAGGATCCGATCATCGTTGGGCGGGTGTACAACGCGGAGCAGATGCCACCGTACGCGTTACCAGGGAACAAGACGCAGAGCGGGATGAAGACGCGGAGTACGCTATCCGGGACGCCGGACAATTTCAACGAGATTCGCTTCGAGGATAAAAAGGGTAGTGAGGAACTTTATATCCATGCCGAGAAGGACCAGAGAATTGTCGTCGAAAATGATCGAGCGAGTAGCGTAGGCCACGACAACAGCGAGTCGGTGGGGAACAACGAGACAATCAACGTCAAGCAGGACCAGACAATAGATGTTGGCGCGAATCAATCGATTAGTGTCGGAAAGAGCCGCTCCGATTCGGTGGGTGACGACGAATCCGTCACAATCGGGAAGAACCAAACGATCAAAG